>NZ_LR735258.1:3000000-3300000 GCF_902506755.1 Dyadobacter sp. 32
ACAATTTCGAATGGTAAGGATTTCTCTTCAATCAGAACACCATCCGACAAAAGCGTAGCCCGCTTGATTACATTCTTCAATTCTCTTAAATTTCCCGGCCAGGAATAATTGACAAAATCGTCAATTACCTCTTTGGAGAAGCCTGTAATGTTTTTTCCCAATTCAGCATTCGTAGCCTCAAGAAACTTTTCGGCAAACAGCATCAGATCGTCGGTACGGTTACGTAGCGCGGGGACTTCAATCGTAAACTCATTGAAGCGGTAATAGAGGTCTTCCCTGAACTTTCCATTTTTTGCAGAGTCCAGCAGGCGTTCATTGCTGGCTACCAGAATCCGTACATCCAAATCTATCTCTTTGGAGCCGCCTATACGCCGCATTTTACGCTCCTGCACCACTCTTAGCAGCGCTACCTGAATTTCATAAGACAAGTTTGACACTTCATCCAGAAAGAGCGTTCCGCCATTGGCCATCTCGAAGTGTCCGATTTTGGTTTGAAGCGCTCCTGTAAACGAACCCTTTTCGTGACCAAACAACTCACTACCAGCGAGTTCCTTTGAAATAGCACCACAATCCATCGCTACAAACGGCATATCTCTTCTTCTGGACCTATTATGAATCTCCTGTGCAATAGCCTCTTTGCCTGAACCGCTTTCACCGTAAATAATGACGCTGAAATTGGTAGGAGCCACAAGGTCCACCTGCCGAAAAAGATTATCCGAAACATCGCTTTCACCCATTACATAGCCCGCCTTCATCCGTGAAGATGCTTTTCGGGAAAGTTTTGGGGCATGAGGGGCATTTTCATCGTGAGAAGCTACACTTTGAGGCTCATCCTGCAATAATTCTGCATCAGCAATTGCCTTTTTTACGGTTATTAAAATCTCGTCAGGAAACAGAGGCTTAGTGATATAATCATAGGCACCCAGTTTCATCACATTTACAGCGATCTTGATATCGGAGTAACCGGTGATGACCAAAACAGGCAAATGAGGGCTTTTTGCTTTGATGGCGCTTAGCAATTCCGTTCCGGTAATGTCGCCAAGCCTGAAATCGGTCATCACCAGATCCGGGGAAACAGACTCTATCAGTGCCAATCCTTCTTTCCCCGTTTGTGCTGTTTCTACAATAAAATCATTCTTGGATAAAAACCTTTTTAGCAAAAAGCATATATCTGCCTCATCGTCAACAACTACAATTTTTTTCATACAACGTTAGCGGGCTTCACCCTTAATTTTCAATAGTTGGTTCAAGTATTAATTCTGGTTACGCACTACAGTCTACCCGCACTAGATCGTGACCCGTAACCTGGCAGTGGGTATATTTAATTGTTCCCGATATTTGGCCACTGTTCTTCTGGCAACTGAGTACCCTTTCTCCGAAAGCAGGTCGGTTATTTGCTGGTCGTTGTAAGGATGTCGCTTATCCTCCACGCCGGTGATTTCACGAATAGCCTCCTGTATTTCCCGATTGGAGACCTCGGTTCCATCTTCATTGGTGACACCTTCGGTAAAAAGATCTTTAAGCAGCACGATACCAAACGGAGTCTGCACATATTTATTGGTTGTAACGCGCGAAACTGTGGATATGTCCATATCAATGATTTCCGCAACGTCCTTAAGGATCATGGGACGGAGTTTTTTAATATCTCCTGTCTGAAAATAATCATATTGAAGTTTCACAATGGCTCTCAAAGTACTCAGCATCGTGTTTTCACGCTGTTTGATCGCATCAATAAACCACTTTGCCGAGTTCATCTTGTTTTTCAGAAACTGGTTCGTTGCCTTATCGATTTTCTGCTCTGCCATTTGCGTAAAAAGCTTGTTCAACCGCAACGCGGGACTATTGCCCCAGGTCAGTTGAACCTCGATCTCCCCGTCCTCTGTATACCGTAGCATAAAATCCGGCTTGATGCTTTCATTGACCAGGGTGTCGTTTCGGAGGCCGGAAGCAGGCTTTGGATTCAGTGTCGTAATTAAGCTGATTGCCTTCTTCAACGTATCCTCGTTCATACCCAGCACCCGCATGATTTTGTCGTAATTGCGCGAACCCAGTTCATCAAATGTATCCGAAACAATACGGTAAGCCGACTTCCATACATCGTCCTGATGCTCTGTTCTTTGAAGCTGTATCAACAGACATTCACGAAGGTCTCTGGCTGCTATTCCGGCGGGATCAAGCTGTTGAATAACCCGTAACATCAAGCTCACCTCATCTGCATCAATAAACATACTGTTTGCAAATGAGATGTCATCTGCGATCACCTCTGCCTCACGCCTCAAAAATCCGTCCTCATCCAGGGAATCAAGTATAAAGTCGGCAATCAACTGTTGCCGGTCATCCAGTCGTAAAAAATGAACCTGTTGTTTCAGTTCATCCCTAAATGAAATCGACTCCACCATGGGTCTGGTATAGAGCTCATTATCTGCCGACTGGTTGTTTGCATAGGTTTTGTAATCAGGAACATCATCATCTCTGAACTCGTCCCAATCGTAATAATCCTGTACAGATGATGTGGCGTCATCTCCGCCCGCAACATCATCAGGGTCGGTAAATTCATCCGTTGTATCCTCCGTTGTGGACTCTTCTTTCCCTTCTTCTAAAATGGGATTCTCCTCGATTTCTTCCTTTATTCTTTGTTCCAGTTCCATTGTAGTCAAATGCAAAAGATTAAGCATTTGAATCTGTAGTGGAGAGTATTTTAGGGTTTGCCGTTGCGTCTGCGTCTGTCTTTGCATAAAGCAATAAATTCTAAAATTAAAATTACATTTATTTATCTCCGCGGTGATTGTGTAACAGCCTGCTTTTTACTCAGGACGTTGAAAACAAGAATTTTCCTACCCCACCGGATGATTTGTTCTTAAATTTAACACAGTATTACTTGTTAATAATACGAATCTTATAAAAATGATCAATGCGTATATAATTCCACAGAATGAGTATAATAATTCTTCATATGATTGTCGGGCTAGTTAACCTAACCAGGAAACCTTATCATCAGGCATATTTAAAAGTATCGTCGCACGAAACACATTAATCAGGACATCTTTTAGTACGCATGCTCAACTCACATTTGCTAATCGTTGCACTTTCACATAGTTATAACGAGATCAAAAGCAAATTGATCCTTTGTTCGTACAAAATAAAGCTTGGGGCACATATCTCTTCGTACCTCTGTGATCTTTTAAGTGGGACTTACGTGGTGACATATCCTTTCTAACAACCATATTATTTCAAAAGATACCTTACAACTAAACAAAACGCTTGCCTCACCAGGGTGATTGTATAAAATGTGGGCACAATCTGATTATTTAAAAGTCAAATTCCGGCAGGTTAAAAGTCACATTTGATCTCAACAGCTCCCGAACCACAAAGATCACCACCCGTATAGTAACATATCTTAGCAGCCAGTAATAGATTCAGCCCCCCCCGAGATTGCAGTTAACCATGATAATTTCCTGACCCATACTTACAGTAAAAATTTAACCCTTCGGTGTGGAAGGGTTAAGAGAAGATATCAAATGAGGTCAAAAATAAAGAGCGATTACAACTACACTCCAGAAAAAGTTTCTTTCACTGTAATGTAGGCCCCGTTTGAAGGGGCTCTTCGTCCGTCATTTTCTTTATCCATCTGAGTCCCTTCAGAAGCACATGACGTCCACCTTCAACACCATGCTTCATGATTACTTTTTCGGCTATTAAGGGAGCCACCACATTCAACGGAGCCGGCAGATGACGTAAAGCTGTCCTGGCTATGATGGCTCCAACACCCAATTGCAGGCCTTTTTCCACCAGTCCGTCGCTTCCAGCCGCGGTCAGGCGTTTGAAATAGTCGATACCGACACCTGATTGTTGGCGCTCATTCTTTTTTAGGTTACTATCCTTTTCGGATCTATTCTCAGCCATATCCTTCAATTCCTTTGGAACGTTCAACAGTTTTCATAAGCATTCAACGGTTCTAAAAAAACTCTAACTACTTCCTCTAGCTCACGTCGCAGTTCGATGCCGGGACGATATCAGATTTTACCGTTCGCCAAGAAACTTATCCTTTGCCCCCTGAGCTGTGTCTAAAACTTCATCCTTATATTCTTCGCCTTCGGACTTTAATCTTTCAGCACCCGCTTTACTTTTCTCCAGAGCTTCAATCAATTCACTAGCCAGGGAGTTGGTTCTCTTTTTGATTTTTTTTCTCATTTTATTGCCGTCTTCCGGCGCAAAAAGTAGTCCTATAACAACGCCTGCTGCAACTGCAGTTACTATCCCCAAAAAAACTCTATTGCTGGCCATATCTTGAATATTTAGATTAAACTTATACGTACAACACTATGCTCCTAAAATTCCGTACCAGATATACGCGCTTACGCCTGCTAAAAACAACAGGCTCACTTTCAGTAAAGTACAAAACATACCAGTCAGGTATTCAAATAAAAATTTATAAAACCACCAGTCAAACCCGGGCAGAATGCATCAATGAGGGGTACTTATGAACAAATGGCACCATCAATAGGTCCAGATCAGGAGTAACCTGACCTGAAGGCGAATCGTTCGACCACATTATTTTGGCAAGATTATTTTAGTCACCCTAATTAATACATGCTATTTCCAACCAATTCTCATCGTCATAACCTACCAAATACACATACTTAGCAACCATGAGAATCTTAATAATTGAGGATGAAAGAGATCTGGGAATTCTGATAAGAAATTTTTTAGTGAAAAAATTAAAAATAAGGCCCCCCGAATCCAGTGTTAAAATCGCGACTACTTTGGGAGAAGGAATGGATTACATGAATGAAATGAATCCCGACTGGGTGTTTGTGGACAATAATCTACCTGACGGCAAAGGCATTAACGAAATAGAGGGAATAAAAAATCGAGGATCGGTCAAGAAAACCTCTGTTGTAATGATGAGCGCCATGACCAATTTACGAGAAGAAGCGCTGCGGAAAGGAGCAGACTATTTTCTTGACAAACCAATAAGTTTCGTGGAGATCGATAAAATAATGGATAAAGCCCGGAATAATTGAATTGAGGAGGTTATCACCACGTCTATTTCCATATGGATGTAGAATTTAATGCTGATACTGAGAAATTCGACAAAGGCATACACGATCTGATTTTCTCGTTTCGGCTCTGTAAGTTTACTAGAATACAGGGCACTTTGTACCAGACCTGGCTTTCCTGCCCGGCATCTTCACCTTTTGGGATTTGTAACCTGCTTTCCTGGTTTTGGATCCTTCATCATCTTTTTTAGCATACGGAACCAGCTTAAAATCGTAGTCCGGAATTAAGTAGTCCTCCTGAAACTCAGCAGCTGGAAGTGGCATGTAATGGCGGCCAGGGAAGGAAAGCACATCGTACTCGTAATCGTAAAGATATATAGTCACAAATCCATCCCTGCTATACTTGATACTGATATCCGAAAAGGGACTATTATCGTCGGCGGATGCTACCAGGCGCATCATTTCCTTTTGCTTTCCTTTCACCAACACATTCATATTATACTGAAATACCCGGTGAAGAGAATCTATTTGTATCGCTACGCCGAGATAATATTTGGCATCCTTCATCTGCTCCTGCCCGGCATACATTACCGCTGTATTATTCAAGGCACTCTTGTCCTGATAGCTCTGGTAGCTTAGCTTGGCTTCATCAAATTTGTTCCAGTACCTAAAAACATTCCCCTGGTTTACGTTGTAGAATTTTTTGGCCGGTGCCACCTCCATAGCCCTCCGAAAGTCTGCAAATGCACCATCATAGCGAGCATTAGCCTGATTAACCTCGTGTCGTTGCTCGTGCCTGTTGCCAATATAAGCCTGTACAATACCATGGTTATTGTGCAAGAAGGGTAATGTAGGGTTGGACAAAATCAAACTATCAAACAATATCATGGCGCGATCCAGCTGGTCGTTTTCCAGCATAACGACCCCCCATCCATTTTGGGCCTTCACGTTAGCAGGGTTTAACGAAACGGCGGTTTTGAATACGTCATAACCTTTTTTGAACATATCGAAATGCAGCAGCAAATTACCATAATTACTCCACATCCGGTCGTAGCCTTTTTCAAAAGACAATGCTTTACTGAGAAATTGTCCTGCTTCTGAAAACTTCTTTTGATCGATACGGATACTGCTCATTCCTGCAAGAGCCTCATACCTGTTCGGATCCAGGCGGATCGCTCTGGCGAAGTCTTCTTCGGCCTTAGTACTCTGTTTCAGATAATATTCCGTAAAACCTTTTGTTACGAAAAGGTCTGCCAGAAATTTATTGTTTTCGTCAAGTACGTCGCCTGCTTTATTGAAATCGGCTAATGCCATGGCATATCGCTTCAACCCGTAATTGGCCACAGCCCTTCCCAAATAGGCATGCAAGTAAGTTGAATCGCGCTTTAAAACCCGATCAAACAGGTTGTACGCACTCTGATATTCACGTTTGGAAAGGTGTGTATTGGCAATTCCGGATTGCAGGCCCGGGGTTTCACGCTTCATACTGGCGGCCAACCTGTAATATCGCTGGGCTTCCGGAATATGACCAAGCCCGTACCAGGCATGCCCCATTCCTAAATACGCATCGCCCCGAAAGGTCCTGTCGTCGGCCTCCAGGTACTTTTCGAAAACCGATCTGGCATTGGCAAATTGGTTGAGCGACAGCAATGCATTGGCATACCTGATTTGTGCTTTGGGATGCTTACGGGCAACTTTCTCAAAATCCTTAACAGCCTTTTTTTCGTTTCCTGTCCGCATGAGAATATCGCCTCTTTGCAGGCGATATGGAAAGATATCGTCTTTCTGCCTGATTGCGGCGGAGAGTTCATCCACGGCCTCTGCGTACTGCTTATTGGCTTTGTAAAGTAACCCCAAATTATAATTCCACTTACCCTTGCCGTTCTTCACCGAATTCGTAGTTGCATATTCAATTCCGGTCTGATACTGCTTTTGTTTGCCCAAAGCATACAAGTTATTCAGACTGGCCATCGTGGTTGCCGGACTATTGTCAAAATCCTGTCTCGCAGCGCTGTACTTTCCGTTGAGTAAGGAAAATAGCCCTCGGTTGTAAATCACACTAGGATCCTGAGATGATAAATCAAGTGACTCCATGATACGCAAGGCTTTATGATAACTTCCCGACAAAGTCAAAATAATAGCCTCGTTGTTCAGCCGTTGAACGGAATCTACTGCCGTAAAATTTTCGTTGTTGTATAGCGCGTAGGCTCTTTGCAGCTTTTGAAGCTTTTGCTGGTATTCGGCCGAATGGGTAATTGAAGGATTGTTTTCTTCAAAAGCCCTGTTGAAAAGAGGAAGTAATTCCTTAATTATTGCCTGGCAGTCATTGAAGCTCTGTGCTGTTACGGGTTGTGTAAAGCACACAAAAAGCAGCATCAATAATCCCTTCGAACAAAGTCTGGCAATTATTTTCACCATAAGAATTTTGAGGTTCACCGACTGCTAACCTACTATTAATGAAGGAAAATAACAAGAGTGAACTATCTAACGGCACAAATTTAAGGTTTAATCACGAAAAAAGATAATTGCCCCGTCAACAGCCATCCACGAGCGCATAATGGCAAGGAAAGCATCAAAGCTTTTTGAACTTGATATTCCGAAACCAGACGGTGCTTCCCCAGTCTTGTAAGCCGATTCTTCCTACATAATTTCCTTTGGCGATGGGAGCATTCTTGAGATTACTTCCGGCGATACGACTTTTCCAATCGGCACCAGCCAGGTCATGCTCCTGAACTGTAAACCCGTTTTGCATGACGGTCAACTTATTCTTCCTGACAATAAAATGAATCTGGTTCCACGAGCCAACCGGATTCAGTTCTCTCACACGTGCATTGGCCACACCAAAAAAGTCACTGGCCCTGTGCGTGTTTTCCTTGGCTCCTTCATAGATTGCGTCATCAATCACCTGAAGTTCAAGACCTGTATCATGCATATTCTTGTATCTGGCGTCCTCAGTCACAAAGAAAAAAATACCACTGTTGGCTGATTTGCTAACTTTCCACTCTATTTTTAATTCAAAGTCACCTTTCACCACTTCATCTGTCACGATGTCCCCACCATTCCTGGCTTTATTACCAGCCCGTTCGGGAACATCTAGCTTGATAGCTCCTTGGTCCACCTTCCAGGCGGAGCCGGGAGAAGTCCCTCCATAAGCATGCCACCCTCTGAGGTCTTTTCCGTCAAACAAAAGTTTCCATCCCTCTTTCTTCTCACCCGCAGAAAGTGCATTGGGCTGCGCTTCAACATATCCCACCATTATGAGTAAAATCGTTGTCAGTAAAATGGTCTTCATAAGTTTTTCACCTGTTTGAATGAGTTGAAGAAATTCTCTGTATTTTAAACCAGCCCCCTTGGGTACATCCTATCTAACCAACGATGACTTTGCTTCGATGAATAATTCTTCCCCGTGCAGAGAGAGTGTAACACCGTGGTCGGAAATATTTTCAACTTCTACACCTCCCTGAGTCACTTTAACCAAAAGCAAGGATTTCCTGAAACCGATCCTGAACGAATACGCTTTCCACTGTTCAGGCAGATATGGATTCAAAACCAAAAGCCCGTTTTCCACGCGCTGTCCTGCAAAGCCCTTCACGACGCTCATCCAGGTTCCGGCCATGGAGGTGATGTGCAATCCGTCTTCGGTATCGTTATTGTAGTCGTCCAGATCCAGTCTCGCGGTTCGCAGATACATTTCATAGGCCTTCTCCTTCATGCCTATTTTGGCAGCAAGTATGGCATGTACGCAAGGTGACAGGGAAGATTCATGAACCGTCATTGGCTCGTAGAATTCAAAGTTTCTCCTGATCTCTTCAGCAGAAAACGCATCCTCAAAAAGATACAATCCCTGCAGCACATCGGCTTGTTTGATAAAGCAGGATCTTAATATCCGATCCCAGGACCATTTCTGATTAATGGGCCTGTGTGCTTTGATATCGTCAACAGTTAAAATTTCCTTATCCAGAAAACCCTGCTGCTGCAAATAAACCTCCCTTTTCTTATCATAAGGGAAATACATGTTTTCAACAATGTGCTTCCATGAATCTGTTTCGGTTTGTTGGTCAAAATGGGTGAGCGCCACGATCTCCTGCAATCGTGATGCGTTGCTCTCTGCAAGCTTTCCAATTATTTCGGAAGTATAACGCAACGTCCAGCAGGCAATGTAGTTGGTATACCAGTTGTTGTTGACGTTGTTCTCATATTCATTCGGTCCGGTTACACCGAGCATTACATATTGTTCCTTCTCAGCCGACCAAGTGATACGTTGCTTCCAAAAACGGGAAATACCAATTAACACCTCCAGGCCAAAGTCGGAAAGATATGTTTCGTCTCCCGTGTATCGGGTGTAATCGTAGATGGCAAAAGCAATGGCACCGTTACGATGGATTTCTTCAAATGTTATTTCCCATTCGTTATGGCACTCTTCGCCATTCATTGTTACCATTGGATACAAAGCAGCCCCATCTGTAAATCCAAGCTTTTCTGCATTTTCAATGGCTTTTTTAAGGTGTTTGTGTCGGTAAACCAGGAGGTTACGAGACACCTTTTCGTCCGCCGTAGAAAGGTAAAACGGTATGCAGTAAGCTTCGGTATCCCAGTAGGTACTGCCACCGTATTTTTCTCCCGTAAATCCTTTGGGGCCAATGTTCAGTCGCTCGTCTTCTCCGGTGTAGGTCTGGCCGAGATGAAAAATGTTAAAACGAATTCCCTGCTGAGCAGCGATATCGCCCTCGATCGTAATATCATTTTTCTCCCATTTATGCGCCCAGGCCTGGACATGTTCGGCATAAAGCTGTTCAAATCCCTTTTCAACGATACGGCTTATATACTGTTTTGCCTCAGGTATTAATGCCTCGTAGGCATAATTGCTGGAGGAGAGATTTACTCCATATTTATAAATCACCAGCTCCTGCCCCTCTTTAACGTCAAGATGCACCACACCTGCCACAAACTTTTCCTGCCTGACCGGAAGTGACTGATAGTCTGTCTTCAGGTCGTTGATCCGGATATCAAAGGCCATGCCTGTTGCCACTCTGAACTGTTCTACACCGTAAGGATTCTCTTTGGTTTCCAAAACCAGATAACCCTGAGAAAAGCTGGTTTCCTTGTGAATTTCGTCCCAGAATCCCTCGTCATAATTGGAATCCCGGTTACGAATATTACCATCCAGGTAAGGAGTGACGGTGATTGAATCGTCAAAATTGAGTGGAGTGACTGCATAACGGATCGCCCCGGATTCGTCATCCACCATGCTACAGAAACGTTTGGATTGAATCTTTAAACGCTTGCCATTGGCCATCTGAACAGTTGCGACCCTACTAAGCACCCCCTGCTGCATGTTTAATTCACGCCTGAATTCCTCCACCGTACAGGTGTTCAGGTCGAGCACTTCGTTACCTATTTTTAAGTCAATTCCTATCCAATTACAAGCATTCAGCACTTTGGCGAAGTAATTGGGGTATCCGTTTTTCCACCACCCTACCCTGGTTTTGTCAGGGAAATATACCCCGGCAACATAATTTCCCAGCAAGGTCTTACCCGTGTATCTTTCTTCGAAATTACCTCTTTGACCCATACGTCCATTTCCAAGACTCATGAGGCTTTCGGTTATTTCATTGTTGGCTGCATGAAAGCCCTCTTCAACAATGGACCATTCGTTTTGTGTGATGTATTCTTTCATTTGTATCCGGGCTCAATCCGGTGAGTGATGATAATACCTTTTAAATTTAACCTTTACCGGCTATCGGCAGGACAACACAGCTATAATCTTAACCAACAAACTGATTAACAGAATATTATATACAACCCTTTACCTGTGATTCACAAATATAACGATAAACTTCTTGCGCAGGCCTTGTCACCGGTTTCTCCTGAGATTTTCCGAAAGTCAAGTCATATATCCAACAGCATCGACTTGTTCACAATCTTTGACTAGTGGTTTTTCAAAACAAATTGAGAATCATATCGTTGTTAAAAAAAGAACGCTATGATGAACAAAAAACCATTAACTCTGATTTTCCTTTCCCTCATATACCTGTTAACCGGCTGCTCGAAGACAGAAAAAGAGGTTGAAAGCATTCCTGATTTAAGTGTTCAGGCAGTTGATGCATTTCCGTCCCTAAGGTTCACTTCCCCGATAGACATCCAGCATGCCGGTGACGGAACAGATCGATTATTCGTAGCTGAGCAGGCAGGGGTGATCAGGGTGTTCGGAAATTCAGCAGGTAGTGCGACAGCCACTACTTTCCTGGACATTAGAAATAAGGTAGTTTCCGGTGGAGAGCGGGGATTATTGGGATTCGCATTTCATCCTGACTTTAAAGCAAATGGCTATGTCTATGTAAACTATACACGGGCCAATCCATTAACTTCCGTAATCGCCCGTTACAAAGCCAATACACCATCAACGGGGCAGATTGACCCTTCCAGCGAAGCCATTCTTTTAACGATCGGCCAGCCTTACGACAACCACAACGGGGGTTCTATCCAATTTGGCAAGGATGGATTTCTTTACATCGCAACCGGTGACGGCGGGAGTGGCGGAGATCCGCAGAATTATGCACAAAATCGTAAAAGCATGCTAGGCAAGATTCTGCGATTGGATGTGAATAGCAATGCCAAAGGAAATTACGGCATACCACCTGACAATCCGTTCGCAAACGGAACCGAGGGATACAACGCCGAAATCTATGCGTATGGCTTACGAAACCCCTGGAAAATCAGCTTTGATACCCAAACAAATCAACTGCTGGCCGCGGATGTTGGGCAAAACAAGCGAGAAGAAATAAACCTGATAACAAAAGGAGGCAATTATGGCTGGCCCGTCAAAGAAGGTACGGATTGCTACCGACCTTCCTCCAACTGCAACACAACGGGCCTGATTGAACCTATTTATAATTATCTCCAGTCCAACGGCGACCGCTCCATTACCGGAGGCTATGTCTATCACGGCACCTCCATTCCAGGTTTGCATGGAAAGTATATCTATGGCGACTATGTTAGTGGTCGCATCTGGACGCTGAGCATGAACGGCACTCAGGCAGGAAGCAACGCGATACTGCTGGAAAACGCTGGTTTGATTTCTACTTTTGGGCAGGATGCCAGTGGTGAAGTATATTTTGCAAACTACCAGAGTGGCAAAATCATGAAACTAGGCTTAAAGTAATTTTAGAAACTTCCCCAAAGTTCTGCCACGGCGTATCCTATCATGATCAGACAGAGTATGGTCTTCATGACAATACCCGTTATAAAACCGATAAACGATCCAAAAGCAGATTTCAGAGCAATTTGAAAATGGGCCCCTCCGAGAAGTTCGCCTATCAGAGCGCCCAGAAATGTACCTATAAACATACCCAGTGCCGGGATTACGAAGAATCCGACTAGTAAGCCAAGCGTCGCTCCTATTGCACCCGCGCGTGTTCCACCAAACTTTTTAGTACCTAAAATAGGTATGTAATAATCCAGAACCGTGATGACGACGGTTACAAAACCGAGCCCGACCAAAACGGTTTGACTAAACGCTGCAAACTTCGTGATGTGAAGCAACAGAAGACCAGCAAAACTGAGAGGCGGACCGGGTAAGGGAAGAATTGCGCCCGCGAGCCCAGTAAGTAAACAAATAATACCTAATATCAACAAAAGTATGTCCATAGCCCCAACGTGTTAAATTCCAAATCAATTAACAAAAAAACCTAGGCACGTCCTATCTTTGCCCGAAATATGAAGGAAGACAAATCATTCTATCATTCTATCATTTAAATCGTAATGTCTAAAGTACTTATCATAGGTGCCGGCGGTGTGGGAAGTGTTGTGGCCCACAAATGTGCACTGAACAGCAATGTGTTTTCTGAAATTATGCTGGCAAGCCGAACAAAATCCAAGTGCGATAAAATTGCCTCGGAAATTAAGGAAATGCATGGCATAAGTATCCAGACAGCTCAGGTCGACGCGGATATCGTTTCCGAAACGGTGTTGCTCATCAAGAGATTCCAACCGGAGTTACTCATCAATGTGGCATTACCCTACCAGGATTTAACCCTCATGGAGGCGTGTTTGGCTACCGGAATACACTACCTTGATACGGCCAACTACGAGCCAAAAGATGTTGCCAAATTTGAATATAGCTGGCAGTGGGCATACCAGGAAAGATTTAAGGAGGCTGGTTTGATGGCACTACTCGGGTGTGGGTTTGATCCGGGCGTAACCCAGGCTTATACGGCCTATGCCAATAAGCATCATTTTGATGAAATGCATTATCTGGACATTATAGATTGTAATGCAGGCGATCATGGTAAGGCATTTGCAACGAATTTCAATCCGGAGATCAACATCCGGGAAATCACGCAGCCAGGCCGTTATTGGGAAAATGGCGAATGGGTCGAGATTCCGGCTATGTCCATCCATAAGCCCATAGATTATCCCGGAATCGGACCTAAGGAAAGCTATGTGTTGTATCATGAGGAACTGGAATCACTGGTTAAAAATTTCCCAACCCTCAAACGAGCACGTTTCTGGATGACGTTCGGCCAGGCTTACATCACCCATTTGAATGTATTGGAAAATGTGGGCATGACCAGCATTCACCCGATTACGTTCAAAGGAATTGACATTGTACCTCTGGAATTCCTTAAAGCAGTTCTGCCAGCCCCTGATTCACTTGGCGAAAACTATTCCGGACAAACCTCCATAGGCTGTCAGATCAAAGGCGTACAGAATGGTGAAGAAAAAACCTATTACGTATGGAATAACTGTGACCACGCAGCATGTTATAAGGAAGTAAAGGCGCAGGCTGTAAGCTACACTACGGGAGTTCCGGCCATGATAGGTGCAATGTTGATGCTCACAAACAAAGAATGGCAAAAACCGGGCGTTTGGAATGTGGAAGAATTGAATCCGGATCCATTTATGGCACTGTTGAATGAGCAGGGTTTACCCTGGAACGAAAAGATCAACGAGCCACTACCGCACGAATATCCGGCATAAAATAGTACCGCTCCATGCTATTGAAACAAATGTTCAAACGCATGGAGCGGTCACTGTTATTATCCCTCCATAGTTATCACTGCACGTGTACAGACTCCACCTATTGGAGGATTAAACTTAGAAACCTTTACCCTAATTTTGGCCACATCCGGATAATGCACTCTGATTTGCTCAATAACCCGGAAACCGATGTGTTCCAGTAAACGGGAAGGCTCCTGCATCACTTTGTGCGCGATCTGATACAGAGTGGAATAATTCACTGTAAGACTCAACCTATCCTGTTGTGCCGCCTGGATAAAATCCGTGTCAATAGTAATGTCGAGGGCATACTTGTTACCCATTTTTTGCTCTTCTTCATAAAAGCCGTGGTAAGCAAAAAACTCCAGACCCTCCAGTGCGATAGTCCCCATCAGATTTGATCAAAGAAGGATCCGCCCGTGGTTGGCTTCTTGGGCTGACTAGTTTCAGTCGGCGTCCTGAATTTATTGACACCCGTCTGCGCATCCCTGGCTTTCTCGGCTACCTTGTGCATTTCGGCCAGCGCTTCATTCATTTCATCGGCAGCACTACGCTCAATACGTTTTTCTGGTTCATTTTCATTCTTGATTGCAACTTTCTCGTCAAGAACAGCTACTTCAACAGATGCGGGGTCCGCCTTAGGAACTTCAATCTCCCGAACCTCTTCGACTTCTTCTTCAAAATCGACAACTTCAAAAGTAACCTCGGGCTTATCATCTGCCAGTAACACCGTCACAGGCTCAGGTTGTTCCTGAGCCTCTTCCCTGATCACCGGCTGAACAAATATTTTCTTGGGAATTTCGATTTCCGAAACATGTTGTTTTATTTCTTCCATCCTGTTCAAAACAGACTCCTTGTCGTACTTACCTTCAAACCTCTCCACAGTATCCATCGTACTGTTGGCCAGTGAAGACAGTTGGACAACCAAGTTGTCTCTGAAATTCTCTATCGCCCTGAAATCCCGCTCCTGCGTTTTGATTTCTGCTGCAAATTCCTCCTTAAACTTTTTAAGGCGCTCTTCGGTTTCTCTGATGATCTGATTCGTTCGGGCTTCTGCCTCGGCAACCATGTCGCTGGCGGTCACCCTGGATTCCTCTATAGTTTTTTCAGCACTTTCATTCGCTTCCTTTTCTATAAGCTTGCTTGTATCCTCAGCGGCTTTCAGCGTTCTGAACAACGTTGACTCAATATCCTTTAGCTTGCTAAGTTCTTTTTCTGCATACTCCAGCTGCATTTTGAGCAAACTATTTTCACTTGAAAAGCGCTCCCATTCCTGCGATAGTGAATTCAGAAACGCATCTACCTCGTCCGGATCATAACCTCTGAAAATCTTTTCAAAAGTGTGCTTGCGTATGTCTATAGCGGAAATTTTCATATTGCAATCTTGGCTTTATTACTTAGTTGATAACGGTCGTGTAAGTTAAAGATATATGGCGCATTTTTCAAAGTATTTGCCAATAATCCCATATCATAAGTATTCTATTATTCAATTTCCCAAACTGAGATCATCCGGTCATCACTGCATGAAATCAACTGGTTTTCGTAGCTGTTCCACAGCAATTTGTTAACCGAAGTTCCATGCCCGGCATGCCTGGCTCTATCGATTATTTTTTTAAGCCTGAACGTATCGTATTCCCACACTTTTATCGACTTATCCATGCTACAAGTGGCAAATAAGCTCCCATCGGGACTGAATGCAATGTGATTGATCGCATATAGATGAGCAGGGATGTCTTTGATATTTTCATAATTGCCAGCAACATCCCATATCATAAGATGTGCATCGCGTCCGGCTGTAAACAGGTAACGGCCATCCGGCGAATACTGCACACTGAAAACCGAATTCTTATGGGAACGCATCCTTTTTTTAAGAACAAAGCCATCCATATCAAAAACATGGACATTGCATTCGCTGTCTCCAGTTGCAAACTCCCTCGTCAACGGATTTATTGCTATTGAACGAATACTTTTTGACGAAATCTTGATGTGCTTTTGAACAGAAAACGAGGGAATATCCATGATGATCACCACCCCGTCCCCGGTTGCGATCAACGCTTTATCTCCCCAAATCTGAATGTCAAAAATGGCAGCAGTAGTTATTTTAACAGTAGTTTCAATCTGGTTGGTTGTGAAATCTATAACCTGAATTCCTTCGAAATTCTGACCTATCCACAGTCGCTGCCTTCCCTTATCTATACACAGGGAATAAACCGACGTACCCGCTTTCGCTACCAGATTGCCCAGATCGGGTTTTGTCAGATCCCATTGAATCACAAACCCATCCCCACCGGCAGAATAAAACTCGTTGGACTTGTTACCAGAAATAATTGTGTAAACACTATCCCTATGACCGGAAAAAGTATCTACTTTGCGAATGTTCATAATTGTAAATAAAAATTAGCTGCATTCTTACTTGTGATATCAATATCTGGATAACACACATCCGTACATCCATTTTGATAGATTGCAGTCAGTAAATTTCAACATAATTAATATGCCGCTCGTTCATTCCGAAAAGATTGAACAGACCAGTACCTTACTCGTCTGGAAACTGACCGAAACTGAAACTGAACTTTTGGGGCTGCTGGATTCTATCTATAACTTTGAAGAGTTGGAAGGAATTTCTCACCCGCAAAAAAAACGTGAGTGGCTGGCAAGCAGGCTGCTGATTAAAATCCTAAGCGAACAGGCAGGCGTTGTTTTCAAAGGAACTTACAAAGACGACCATGGGAAAGTTTTTTTAATACACGGACAGGCTCACATCTCCATCACACACACCTTTGATTACGTCGCCGCAGTAATGGAGGCCATCAGGCCTGTGGGGATTGATATGGAAAAGATTGATCCCAAATTGAGCCGCACCGCGAAAAAGTTCCTCAATGAGCAGGAGCTCCTTGAAGCCTCTGACGACCTGCGCATGCTGGCGATGTACTGGTGCGCCAAAGAGGCCATTTACAAACTATATGGAAAAAATAAAGTGAGTTTTAAGGACGACATTCTGATTTCCCCCTTTTCCACCGAAGATTCAATTTTAATCGGCTCTGTAATCAGCGAAAACGAAATGGTCAATGCACGGATTCACATCACGTGGTTTGAATACTACTGCCTTGCTGTGGCAATTTGATTTACTGATCCACCACCTCAATCCTCGTGGTTTTCATCCAGGGTAGAAGTTAGTATTTTTTCAATTTCCTTCACTTTCTCATCATCTCCGGTTTTCTCATACGAAAATATCAGGCTGCGAAGCACGCGTTGGATAATCTCCAGATTGGTACAGGGCTGATAAAAAATATCCTTAGGCTTTATGTTGAGCTGCGCGATATAATGGTCAATATCCGTTTTTGAGAAAATGATACCCCTGTTAAACACATTGATATAAAACTGGGTCTGGCTATTTTTGTAGGTCAGCACAAACAGATTGGGCAGATTAACCCCGTAAACGCTCAGGTTTAACTTTCGCGCGATCAATAAATAAATCACGCACAGGGTTATCGGATTGCCACGCTTACTTTCCAATACCACATTGATCATGGAATTGGATGGTGAATGGAAATTTTTGGTATTGGCCGCAAAATTCATGCTTCCAAAAAAGACACTATTGATTTTTTTAATTTGGTCAACGGCATTCATTTCCTCCTGAAACTGAATGGCAATATCTGCGTATAACTGATCAATGGTTGCGGCTAGCTTTTCCATGGAAAGATCCGGATAATGGTAAGTGGCCAGTATCCACATTCCCTCAAGTAGGTCCAGCCCCCCTCCATTTTTCCAGGACTGCAGCCGTTCGATCATGATGCCAAGCTGCAATTCATGAATCAGTTCTTCAATCTTGCGTTGAATAATCGGATTAAAGCTTTCTTCCCATTCTGTTTCCAAAAATGGGATCACGGTCCCCCCCAGTGATAAGATTTTCCCCTCAACATGCTGCGTCACCTCGTGATCTTCGTCATCAAGCAGGTAAATCAGCGCCTTTATTTCGCTCTTGTTCATCTTACGTCCTATTTCCATTTCCCAAACAACGGATAAATAAAAACATTTTTTTTTTATAGACGTCAAATTTTCTACTTTTGCCACGAAAAAAATTGTAAAATTCAAGGAAGGATAAAAGCCAATCGCATCTGAAATCTTTGGTTTTCGCGCTTCAAACGCACTATTCTGGTCGATTTACTCAACACAAATAATTGAATCAATAAAGTAATCACATGAAAATTCTTGTTACCGGCGGAGTAGGTTTTATTGGTTCCCATACGGTGGTGGAGCTATTTAATGCTGGGTTCGAACCCGTCATCATTGACAATCTTTACAACTCAAGCCGTGATGTTCTGGTAGGGATCAAAAAAATCACCGGCCAGGATTTTCCGTTCTATGAAGTTGATTGCAATGACATTTCCCAGGTCAGAGAAATTTTTGAGAAAGAAAAATTTGACGGCGTCATTCACTTTGCTGCATACAAAGCAGTTGGCGAATCGGTAGATGAACCGCTGAAATACTATGAGAATAATATATTATCGCTGCTCATACTCCTGAAAGTAATGAAAGAGTTCGCAGTTGATAAATTTGTTTTTTCATCCTCCTGTACGGTTTACGGACAACCTGATTCAATTCCTGTCACGGAATTAACACCTCGCCAGCCCGCAACCTCGCCCTATGGCAACACAAAGGCCATTGCCGAAGATATTATCCGTGATCATGTACACGCAGCCCCCAATCTTAAGGCGATATCGCTGAGGTATTTTAATCCCATAGGAGCGCATGAAACCGCACTGATTGGTGAGCTGCCGAATGGTGTGCCCAGCAATCTGGTTCCCTTCATTACGCAAACGGCAGCCGGATTAAGAAAATCATTGACCGTCTTTGGCAGTGACTACGATACCCCCGACGGAACATGCATCCGGGACTTCATTCATGTGGTGGATTTAGCAAAGGCGCACCTGAAGGCACTTATCCTGTTGCAAGAGCAGACAACTCCCAATTACTACGACGTTTTCAATGTAGGTACTGGAAAAGGATATACCGTTTTGGATCTGATCAAAACTTTCGAGGAAGTGAATGGTGTAAAATTAAACTACTCGATTGGCCCCCGCCGGGAAGGTGATGTAGAGAAAATATATGCCCAATCAGATAAAGTAAATAATGTGATGAAGTGGACTCCGGAAAAAACAATGTCGGATGCCCTTCGTGATGCCTGGAACTGGCAAAAAAAATTAACCAATTTACAATGAAAAATATTCTGATCACCGGAGGAGCCGGGTTTATCGGCTCACATGTAGTACGCCGATTCGTTACGAATCATCCGGAATATCACATCTACAATCTGGATGCGCTTACTTACGCCGGCAACCTTGAAAATCTCAGGGATGTAGAAAATGCTTCCAATTATACCTTTGTAAAGGGGGATATCGTGGATGCAAGTTTTATTGATCAATTGATCAGCGAAACGGATTTTCACGGCATCATACACCTTGCAGCTGAAAGCCACGTTGACAGATCGATCTCCGATCCACTTTCTTTCGTGATGACCAACGTTGTGGGTACCGTAAATTTGTTGAACGCTGCCCGTAAAACCTGGAAAGGTGATTTCTCTGGCCGCCGGTTTTACCATGTTTCTACCGATGAGGTGTATGGAGAGCTTCACGACCCCGGAACTTTTTTCGTAGAAACCACCAAATATGATCCACGCTCTCCGTACTCGGCTTCGAAGGCATCCTCCGACCATTTTGTACGCGCCTATCAAAGTACCTATGGCCTGCCGATCGTGATCTCAAACTGCTCAAACAATTACGGCCCCAATCATTTTCCTGAAAAATTAATCCCTTTGATGATTCATAACATCATCAATAATAAACCGTTGCCCGTTTATGGCAAAGGAGAAAATGTGCGCGACTGGTTGTTTGTGGAAGACCATGCCATTGCCATCGATGTCATTTTCCACGATGGAAAAAATGGGGAAACATACAATATAGGCGGCCACAACGAATGGAAGAATCTGGATCTTGTATTGGTACTCTGCAGGCTAATGGATCAAAAACTGGGGCGCGAAAAAGGCGAAACTGAGAAACTGATCACCTATGTAACGGATCGTGCAGGTCATGATCTTCGGTATGCCATTGATGCTACTAAATTATCAGAAGAGCTGGGCTGGAAACCATCACTTCAGTTTGAAGAAGGTTTGGAAAGAACGGTGGACTGGTATTTGAGCAATCAGGAATGGCTTCAAAATGTAACTTCGGGTGAATATCAGAAATATTACGAGGGCATGTATGCCGGTAGATAATTGATGCCTGATATCCGGGGAAGTAAAGAGATTTATCCGTTTCTTGCATAAAAAATACTATACACTCCAAACCTGGTTTGGAAAATAATTTCAACGAGTTACTTAATGAAAGGAATAATTTTAGCAGGAGGATCGGGCACACGATTACATCCACTTACACTTGCTGTAAGCAAGCAACTTATGCCGGTTTACGACAAGCCGATGATTTATTATCCGCTTTCGATCCTTATGCTGGCCGGAATCCGGGAAATATTAATCATTTCTACACCTCATGACTTACCTCATTTCGAAAAACTTCTGGGCGATGGCAGCCGATTAGGCTGCTCGTTCAGTTATGCAGTCCAACCCACCCCGGATGGTCTCGCACAGGCATTTATCATAGGCGAAGAATTCATAGGTAATGATAAGGTGGCGCTGATTTTAGGCGACAACATTTTCTATGGATCCGGTCTTTCTACCCTGCTACAGTCCAATAACGATCCCGACGGTGGTGTTATATTTGCTTATCAGGTACATGATCCCGAGCGGTACGGGGTTGTCGAATTTGATAAAAAATCGAATGTGCTGTCAATCGAAGAAAAACCCGAACATCCCAAATCAGATTATGCAGTTCCAGGATTGTACTTTTATGACAACGATGTCGTAGAGATTGCGAAAAACATACCCCCGTCTCCCAGAGGCGAGTTGGAAATTACAGACGTGAACAGGGTATACCTTGAAAGAGGAAAACTCAAGGTCGGTGTTTTGAATAGAGGAACAGCCTGGCTGGATACCGGAACATTTCAGTCCCTGATGCAAGCAGGGCAATTTGTACAGGTAATAGAAGAACGTCAGGGATTGAAAGTTGGCTGCATTGAAGAAATTGCCTACCGTATGAATTTTATTGACAGTGCCCAGTTGACCGAAATCGCGAAGCCTTTGGTAAAGAGTGGATACGGAACTTATCTGCTCCGTATTGTGGGCAACAGTTGAGGAAATACCGCAATGGTATACCTTGCCTCTTCCCGGAATTTGGATGAAAACTTCTTTTGAAAGTTAGATAGGATTATGAAGTTTCTACCCGAAGAAATCGAAACGTACTCGGAACTGCACACCGAAAGCGAAACCGATTTATTGAAGTCTCTGAATAGGGAGACTTATGCGAACGTGCTCAATCCCAGAATGCTTTCTGGGCATTTACAGGGCCGTTTCCTTTCTATGCTATCGCGCATGATACGCCCTAAGAGAATTTTAGAAATCGGGACCTACACGGGATATTCCGCAATATGTCTTTGTGAAGGCCTCGACCCCGCCGGTCGGTTAATAACCATTGATATCAATGAGGAACTGGAGACCGTAACCCGGAAATATTTCGATAAGGCAGGGCTCACAGATAAAATAGATTACCGAATAGGTGAAGCGCTCACCATCATCCCGGAACTTGAAGGGCCATTTGATCTGGCTTTTATAGATGCCGATAAAATTAACTATATTTCGTACTTTGAACTCTGTTTGGACAAAGTCAGGACAGGGGGCTTTATTATTGCGGACAATGTACTCTGGAGCGGAAAAGTGGCTGATAGGGAATTAAAAAAGGTTGACAAGGATACTCAATCGTTATTAGACTTTAACAAAATCATACAGCAGGATCACCGTGTCTCTAATCTTTTACTCCCCGTACGGGATGGATTGATGATTATTCAAAAACTATAACTGTCAACTTATCGGTAAAGCAATTAAAAAAATATGTCAAAAGCACTAATCTTCAGTACAAAAATAACTGCCTTCCTGTGGGCTCTATTTTTTGTAAACAGCACTTTAACAGCGGCTCAAGCTTTGCCGGAAATCCCGAATCAGCTCTCGTTCGGAGGTATTACCATTAACTTTGATCGCAACGCTCAGAGCCTGATTGAAGAAGATGTACGTAGCCTTATGTCCAATAAGAAGTTCTGGGAGGAAAAAATGGATAGGGCCATGCTCTATTTTCCCATTGTAGAGAGCATTCTGATGGACGAAGAGGTACCCATAGATTTCAAATACCTTGCCGTCCAGGAAAGCTCATTTAAACCGGACGTGATATCAAGTTCCAATGCTGTTGGTTACTGGCAGTTCAAACCGGAAACAGCGGTCTCCCTTAACCTGCGCGTCGATGATAACGTGGATGAACGAAAGAACATCAGCGCTTCAACACATGCTGCATCCTGGTATCTGAAGAAAAACAATCAACAGTTTAACAATTGGGTTTCCACGCTTTACTCCTACTATCTGGGGGCTACGGGGGCGAAAAAAAATATTCCTGCAAATTGGGCCTATGCCCGTGAGATAAATCTTAATGGCAAAACAGATCGGTACATGCTGCGCTTTTTTGCTCATAAAATAGCCCTGGAAGCCGGCATAGAGCAGTATCGAAGCAACAATAAAATTGTTTTGATGGAGTCGGATTACGGGAAAGGCAGGTCTTTTGACGAAATTGCCCGGGCACTGGACGTGGATGCGCAAGAATTAAAAAGTTACAACCGATGGCTGAACGAGGACAGAATTCCGACGGATGGTGAATATCTGGTTTTGCTGCCCGTTCCGTTGGATAAGGTGGAGGCGGTACGACAAAAATTGTCCTACCAGATATTGCCCATAACCAACAATATCGCCATCAATGACACAGGTTATCCGATACTCAAAAAATCCACAGTTCAATCCAGCGACAAAAATGCGCCAACTTTCTATGAAATTAACGGACTTCCCGGAATAGAAGCCCGTCCCGGTGATCGGCCTAAAACGCTGGCAAATGCCGGTAAGGTAAGAACGCCCACATTTTTACGATATAACGACATGATACGCGACATGCCATTGATACCCGGAAAAGTGTATTACCTGGCACGTAAAAACAAGAAGGCAGCCACACCATTTCATACAGCCCAGCCAGGAGACACGTGGCAAAGTGTATCTCAACAATACGCTGTAAGGCTTGTAAATTTGTTAAAATACAACCGGACCATCAGCCGCAATTTCCCCATACAGACCGGTCAGGTTCTTTGGCTTACCGAGAAACGTCCAAGGAAAACACCCATTGAAATAAAATCTCCTACTCCCCAATCGGTGCCACCCGTAACAGAAGCCCCTGTTGCAGCAGTACCGGAAAAACAGGCGACTGCTCCCAGGCAGGAATCTAGTGAGAATCAGATACCGGCTAATCCTGCTGGAAGAAAGAAATACACCCCCGTATTGGTAGAAAAGAATGAGAGCGCTGTGACAAAGGAATCCAGGCCAGAAACACCTTCAGTGAGCACAGCAGTGGATCCCAAGACACCGGCAAAGGAAAATCTCTACAAGAACTCAAAAGATCGGGTGGTAGTAATATCTGCTGAAACAAGTGAAGACACGCCCCGCAACCAACCTGCCGCTCCAAAATCCGTTGATAAAACAACTGAAAGTGCACAAAAACCAACAAAGGTGAAAAGTACCGTATCAGCGAGTGCTTCAGGTTCTCAGCCCTGGGATTCGAAAGAAGTTTCCGCCTCAGGTGCAACATTCCATGTGGTTGAAAAAGGCCAGACCTTATTCAGCATTTCTAAAATGAACAGCCTGACTGTCAAGCAGCTTCTGGATCTTAACGGATTAAGTGAAAAAGATAAACTGTATGTGGGACAAAAGCTTCGTATCCAGAAAGAACCAGCCGGTTCGGAGCGTCAAACAACACCTAACCCGTCCAGAAACGTGCCAGGTAATACGGTGCATACGGTTGTTTCAGGAGAAACCTTGTACCGCATCTCCAAAAATTATGAGGTTGATGTTGAAGATATCAAAACACTCAATAACCTTCGGGACAATAGCGTGCAACTCGGCCAGAAGTTAAAAATTCCAGAAAAAAAATAATACGATTTTGATACTCATTGAGCATACCTGTATAAGCGATGACATAGAAGACCAGTTATTTGTCTGTGATCTGGACAAGTGTAAAGGTGCGTGTTGTGTAGAGGGAGATTCAGGTGCTCCTTTGGACAAAGACGAACTCGAAATTCTGGACAAAATCTATCCGATGGTAGAACCGTATCTGTCAGAAGCGGGTAAGTCCGTCATTGCCAAAGAAGGAACCTATACCACAGACTGGGAAGGAGATTATGTAACTCCGGTCATTGATGGCAGGGAGTGTGCTTACGCGATTTATGACAAAAGAGGTATCTTAAAATGCGGGATTGAAGAGGCATTCAACGATGGGAAAATAGATTATAAAAAGCCCATTTCATGTCACCTTTATCCTATCAGGGTGACCAAGTATGAACAGTATCACGCGCTCAATTATGATCGTTGGCAGATATGCAGCGATGCTTGTGTATTAGGCCAGGAACTGGGTGTTCCCGTTTACAAGTTCCTGAAGGAACCGCTTATCAGAGCCTACGGCCCGAAATGGTATAAGCAATTAACGCAGGAAATCGACGATCGTCAACAGGCAAGGCAGAGTGATGGCGAAAAATCAAAAAAATGATTTCTTCGAAAATGTATACGATGTGGTTCGACTCATACCATCGGGAAGAGCCACGTCCTACGGTGCTATAGCTGCCTACCTTGGTGCAAAAAGAGGAGCGCGGATGGTTGGCTGGGCCATGGCTTACAGTTACACCCGCGAAGGAATTCATGCACACAGGGTTGTCAACAAGGCCGGTGTACTTTCCGCTAAATTGCTCTTCGAAACACCCACAACGATGCAGGAGCGTCTGGAACAGGAAGGTGTGGTGATCAAGGATGATACAATTCAAAACTGGAACGAGGTGTTCTGGGATCCTGAGACCAATTTGACATGACCCGAACGATAAAAGCGCCGCTTCACGGCGCTTTTATCGTTCGGATGAGATCGGCAAGAAAATCTATTGAAGTGAAATAACCCGCTCTGTACTCGTCTCCAGCTGAACCTGTTTTACCAACTTTTGCTTATTGTAATGCATTTCAAAGAAGTAGGTACCATCCGTCATATCGCTCAGGTCGAATATACGACGGTATTTCTCGTCCTTTTTTGAAAAAAATTCACTGTAATAAGTCTTACCGCTTTTGTCTTTAAGAAGTACCCTTAAACCGTCTTTCGTCCCTCTGTCTACGGCAAGCTTAACCTTGTACCCGTTATTCCCGAGGTGGATCACTGACGCGGCAAAAGTTGAGGAACTTTCGGAATTCTGCTTTTTGCTTTCCTTATCACTTTTTCCTGTAAACGACATCAGGGATACACCGAGCGCCAAAGCGCAGAACAGATTTGAAATGTTTGTAATTTTCATGGCTAGTTATTATTAAAAGGTGAAATTCCATTCGCATGGTTGTCATACATATAAAAAAGGATATGCCAGCAAGCGATCAATGATCTCCATGCTGGCATTTACACCATTTAACTTTTTGAATAACAGCTATTTGAAAAATTTTTGAGTTTTTTTTTCTTGCCTGCTGACTCATGCTTTTCTGTTCGTAACCGAACAGTTGAACCGGACATCGAACAGTTTGACTTTACAATTGACTAGATTTTATTCTTACCTCTGGATTCGTTTTCTATTTTTTGTATCATCGGTAGCTTGCTTGCCGGAATACTATTTTTATAGTCCCAAAACGCCGATACGCACACAATTTTCCATTCTCCATTGATCTTTTCCATCAGTCTTACCTCTTTGCTGTGATGGAAGTTTTTCGTATCCTTGTCACTGTTAAACTGATCCCAGGTCAAATAGGCCACATCATCGTCGTAAAATTTGAATTTCATATTTTTACGTTCCACTTTCGGATGACTTTTTAAGGGATTGTCATTAATGTATCTCCCTATTTGCTTATTGATGTCGTCCCAGCCGACGTTGGAATCAAAGGTGCCATCATTATTGCTCCATGCCTGAAAGGCATAGTCGGTTTGGGCATAATTGGATTTCCAGGCTTCGTAGTCCCGACCGAAAAAAGACTCGGTTTCCTTTTCGATCACCGCTCTGATTGCGCTCTTTTCCTTTTCAATATCGGCGGCATTTTCGGTTTCATTTTTTTGCGATGATTCGTTGCAGGAAAAGCAGATCAGCGATGCGGTGAGAAGCAATACTAGTGATTTCATTGTATAAAAGTTTAGTTTTTAAAAAAATAATTACTTCATACAAAAACACTTTTTATCGGAGAAGCTCGTGACGGTTCAACCTTACTCAATCGTCCAAGCCTTGCTCTTTAACGTGTATACTTTGGTAAAAAACAGCCACAGGAATCCATGCTGGTTTTTGTTTTGCTCCAACTTCCAAAAAAACAAACGCCACTTAAACGCGACGTCACGATTCTCATGGCACTACTAAGGAAAAAACAAGGCAACCTACATGGCCTGACGTATTGAAGATAGCACTAAAATAATACTAATGCAAGAAAAAAAGTAAATATTTTAATTTATTTAGCGTAAAATTCGAAGTTGGACTTTTCAAAATGGCTGAAACCAGAAACGCAGTGTTAGCTATACAAAAGTTTCTTGAGACGCTCGTAGAATCCGGTTTCCTGAAACGTGAACCGCTTGTGAAGAACATAATTACTGATAAAGCTAATCGTCATGCATATCAAATGACACCCCAGCTTATTGAGCTCCACCGTTTTGACTGAAAAAGGTATCATAACCGTATGTATGCCTATCAGACTTACACTAAGATTAAAAAGCCTTTCAGAACCCGAACCGTAATGATAAACGACACAACGGTCACTAACCCGAATTTGACCATTTCTCTACGGCTTTTGGTGGCGTTTCGCGTAGTGAAAGCGAAAAGTTTGGTTAAAAAGAAACCGACTACCGAGGCAGCAAGATATCCAAACGTCAGGGCTTCACCATAAGTGATCGGGAACCAGTTTTGCGACACGGATCCAATCAGCAGCTGTATCAATGCCCCCGTCGCCGCTACCAAAAAGTACGCGATAAGGTCCCGTCTGTTAAATAGACCCGAGTTCATATTTTGTGTTAAATCAGACAGACGGAGAAGCGCTGCCTGTCTTCCGATCGTACAGCAACCAAAGACCTGCAAAAACAAACAGGCCGTTGATAATCAACCTTTCAAAACCGAATTTATATCCATTGAACCATTCCGCCGAATTGTCATTAATAATATAGGTTGCAATGGGCGCGAGAATACAAAGGAGCGGAACCCAGCGGTCTTTTACCGGACGCTTTAAGAACAATCCGAATGAGAAAAGACCCAGCAACGGCCCGTAGGTATAACCCGCCAGATCAAACACCGCGGTAATCACCTCTTTGCTGTTCAGCCTGTTGAAAATCAGGATTACGAGATAGAAAACGACAGAGAACCCTATATGTACCCAGAACTTGATTTTGGAACGTTGCCTTTCAGGCTTCTTCTCTATATTCATAAAATCGATGCAAAAGGCGGTTGTAAGCGCGGTAAGCGCCGAATCCGAACTGGCGTAAGTTGCCGCTGTAATGCCAAGCAGGAATGTTACACCCACCAAAATCCCTAAATGGTTGAGTGCCAGCATGGGGTAGAACTCATCCGTTTTTACCGTAGCAGGAATACCTTTCGCTGTGGCATAAACGTAAAGCAACGCGCCCAGCGACAGGAAAAGAAAATTAACAATGACCAGCACAATCGTGAACCAGAACATATTTTTCTGCGCCTCACCAATGTTTTTGCACGTGAGGTTTTTCTGCATCAGATCCTGATCCAGGCCCGTCATTACAATCGCTATGAATACCCCAGCAAAAAACTGTTTATAAAAGAATTTCGGGTCATTGGTATCCCAGTAAAAAACCTGCGCATATCCACTCTCCTGAACCGTGCTCCAAATATCCGATACCCCCTTCAGATTGAGCTCCTGAGACACCAGTACAATGGTAAGAATAACTGCCGTGATCAGGAAGAAAGTCTGTAATGTATCTGTTACAATGATGGTTTTAACCCCACCTTTAAAGGTATAAATCCATATGAGCAGAATGGTAATAGCCACAGCAACTTCAAAGGGAACACCCAAAGGCTTGAAAAGGGCAATTTGCAGCACCTGTGCTGCCACATACAGCCTCACTGCGGATCCAACCGTTCGCGATAAAAGGAAAAACGCAGAACCTGTTTTATATGACCAGAACCCGAAGCGCTGTTCGAGATAAGAATAGATCGAAATCAAATTGAGGCGGTAATACATCGGCATGAGAACAGTACCTATGATAAAGTACCCCACTATGTAACCGAGCACTACCTGAAAATAGGAAAACTGTATATTGGCAACCGCGCCCGGCACCGAAACAAATGTCACACCCGAGAGCGAAGTTCCGATCATACCAAAAGCCACCAGGTACCAGGGAGATTGCCGGTTAGCCGTAAAAAAGGTATTGGTATCCGCTCCTTTGGATGTATAAATTGACACAGCGATTAACATGGCAAAGTACACCGTCAGGATAACTAAGGAAATGTATGGGTTCATTAACGAGATGATATTAAAAAGTACGGATCCATTATATGAAGTAGACAAAGCCTTCATATAATCTTGGTTTTTGCTTAGATTTGCTAAACAAACAGAAATTTGGTTGTTATGCAAATGCAAATAGAAACAGAGGTAGAAATTCTGGATAAAACCATTGAAACCGAATTAAAGAAACTTGTTGTTTACAATGATGATATCAACACGTTCGACTGGGTGATCGACACCCTCATGACCGTGTGCCGGCATAGCAATGAGCAGGCAGAACAATGCACCCTGATTATACATTACAAGGGAAAGTGTTCGGTAAAAGAAGGCGAATTTGATGAACTGGCAGGGATGAGGAATGAGATTTGCAGGAGGGGTATTTCCGCAGAAATTCATTAACAACACTCCCCTTCCCCGCAAAAACTAGCTCCATTTCCCTGTATCTTCAAAATGAATTATCCTTCTCGTCTTATTGAGGATGCCGTTGCCGAAATTTCCAGGCTACCGGGAATCGGAAAAAAGACCGCACTACGCCTGGCATTACATTTGCTAAAGAGAGATGAACATCAGACGCGTTCACTTTCTGATGCCTTGATCAATATGCGTACCAAAACTTCGTATTGCCTCAAATGCCACAACATCGCCGATTCGGCCCTTTGTAACATCTGCAGTAGCCCGAAACGAGACCGGTCAATTATCTGCGTAGTGGTGGATACCAGGGATGTGCTGGCCATAGAAGCAACAAGCCAGTACAAAGGCCTTTACCATGTGCTGGGCGGAATTATTTCTCCACTGGAAGGCATTGGCCCTTCGGATCTTAACATTGATTCGTTGATTGAACGAATAACGCAATCGCCTGACGACGAAAAAGTGTTGGAGATTATACTGGCTCTAAGTCCAACCATGGAAGGTGATACAACTGCATTTTATCTGCAAAAGAAGTTGAAACCATCTGAACTAAAAGTCACAACAATTGCCCGAGGAATTCCAATAGGTGGAGATCTGGAATACGCGGATGAAATTACACTTGGACGAAGCATCGTAAGCCGGGTGGCCTACGATTAAGTTTTAATTTTCTAAAATTTGAGTGGTTATGAATAGAACAGATTTTTTGCGCACACTGGCAGGTGGTTCGCTCGCAGTGGGCGCATTCGCTGCGAAAGCTTCAGCAGAAACCGGAACGAATTTCCTTTTTGAAAACGCCCCGTTTAAGCAAGCACCTCTTCCCTATGATTTTGGTGCTCTTGAGCCAAGCATAGACAAGCTTACCATGGAAATACATTATGGAAAGCATCATGCTGCCTATGTCAAGAATTTAAACGACGCTGTGAAGGGAACAGCATTCGAATCAAAATCGCTCGAGGAAATCATTAAAATGGCCGGTAAGGCGCCCGCTGCAATACGTAACAATGGCGGAGGACACTGGAATCATACTTTCTTCTGGAGTGTGATGGGTGCCGGTAAAGGAGGCATACCAACGGGTGCCGTAGCCGATGCCATCAATGCGCAGTTTGGCTCGTTTGATAAATTCAAAGAAGAATTCGGAAAGGCAGCGACGACACGTTTTGGATCCGGATGGGCGTGGCTTGTTGCCAATAAAGGAAAGTTATCTATCGGCTCCACACCCAATCAGGATAATCCCTTGATGGACATTTCAGAAATAAAAGGAACGCCTATCCTTGGACTGGATGTGTGGGAACATGCCTATTACCTGCATTATCAGAACAAAAGACCCGATTATGTAAAAGCCTTCTGGCAGGTGGTTAACTGGGATCAGGTAGCAGCCAATCTAAAGAAAGCCTGATTTTAACAGAAGCAAAAGAGCAGGTACCACGCTTTGATCCGTGCTACCTGCTCTTTTGTTTTACTCAATTGTCGGTAGTTGAGGGTTAGTCTTAACTGACAATCTACCCCGAATGCCTAATTGCAGTAACTACTGATGGCCTTGTACGACTGCAGATACCCCTGTTCACCCGCCTTGCTTAAATCCAGACACCCTCCGTCTACATCGCCCAGACTGTTCTTTAGAATACCCCGCAGATAAAACGCTTCAGGAAAATTGGGTCGTAACTTGATGGAACTGCTGAAATCCAGAACCGCCCCCTGCTGATCTCCATTTTCAGACTTGATCATAGCCCTGGAAAAATATGCATTGGAGTTGGTCGGGTCTAGTTCTACGGCCGTGGTAATGTCTTCTATTGCACCTTTCATGTCACCACTTCTGGACTTGCTGATTCCGCGTATAAAATAAGCCTCCGCCCGCTCTGTGGTTAGGTTCTCAATCCTTACGTGCTCTTTTACCTGGGCACGTAGAGCATCCAGCGCCTCTCTGCTGATCTTTCCTGCGTAAAGGTTCTTTTTGGGATCGGTAACATATAAGTTATTGACTTCAATAGCCTTGGTGAGATCAACAATGGCCCCTTTGTGATCATTCAATTTACCTTTTGCAAACCCGCGACCATAGTAAGCTTCGTAAAAATTAGGGTCCGCCTGTATAGCCTTGTCGTAATCCAGAATTGCTCCCTGGTAATCCTCTAACCTATTTTTTGCAAAGCCACGTCTGTCATAATAAGAATTTTCCCTTGGATTTAATTCAATTGCTCTGGTAAAGTCGGCGGCAGCACCCTGAAAGTCCCCCAGTTCTAACTTGGCGAGCCCTCTTCCTGCATAGGCACCCGTTCTTTTTGGGCTTAGCTCAATCACTTTTGTAAAATCACTTAAACTTCCCGCAAACTCGTGCAGATCCTGCTTACAGTTTCCACGGGCATACAGTGCAGATATATCGTCTGGCTGCAGTGTTAAAGCTTTATCCAAATCTGCCAGGGCCAGTCTCAGTTTCTTAAGCTTGGCATAACTCACTCCTCTGTTATAATAGGATTTTGCATTATCCGGATTTAATTCAATGGCTTTACTATAGTCCTCCAGTGCAGCACTAAAGTCGCCCAGAGTACTCTTACTTACGCCACGGCTCTCGTAATACAGTGCATCTTTGGGATTAGTTTCTATGGCATGATCGTAGTCCAGAATGGCCCCCCGGTGGTCTTTCAGATTTGCCTTGGCCAGCCCTCTGTTGAAAAAACTCGGTGCGTGATCCGGATTGGTGGCAATAACCTCCGTATAAGACTGCAACGCACCTGTAAAATCTCCTGACCTCGCCTTTGTGTTGCCTTCCTCGAAGAACTCTGCTGCTGAACGTTGTGCAAAACTTTGACTTGAAATAAGTAGGCCCAGTGTCAAAATTGGTATCAATCCAAACTTACTTTTCATTGAGGTAAAACTTTTCACTAAATAGATTGTAGATTAAATGGAGATATAAAAGTATTCAAATTCTAACGGAGCACAGCAAAGACAGTCCGTATTTTTCCTACAATGAATCGAAACAATATAATATTCTTAATTTTGCTTCGGCATAAGAAATATCGTCCCGATTTAAATAAATATTCTAACTATGAATGCTGCTTCAAAGAAAATAATACTGACGGCTTTGATCCTGATTGCCCTGGGTGCCGTTTATTACGCCTTCCAAAAACCTTCTCAACAGGAAGCATCATTCAATGAGCAGGCTGTTCAGGCAAGTTCCCAGCCGGCATCCGTTTATATCTCCACTTTAAAAGACCTGGCAGGCAACCCCGTTCCCATGAGTGAGGATAAAATAGTGTTTGTGAACATATGGGCCACCTGGTGTGGGCCCTGCAATATGGAAATGCCTGGTATTCAGAAACTCTATGAAAAATATAAAGATCATGAAAAAGTAGCTTTCTACATTGTTTCCGATGAAGATGCAGAAACCGTGAATCCATTCATAGCCAGAAAAGGTTACATCCTCCCCTTTTATCAAATTGCCGGGCCATATCCCGCCGCTTTGGACGGGAATGCAATTCCAAGAACCTATATTCTATTCAAGGGTGAAATTCTTGCGCAGGAAACGGGTGCCTCACAATGGGACAGACCGGAGGTCATAGACCTGATTGAAAAGAAATTGTTAGAAATTTAGCAGGGTTTTCCGGGAATTGTATGGTGCTGCCCAAAGCTCTTAGCGATAGGCTATTAGCTATTGAGGCAGTCCAAAAGAAAAGCGTTAAAAAAACATCTCCTTACGCAGTCCGGAATTTAAAAATATCACGTCCTGATTGAGCGCACATCGAACAATCATCCAATCGGATTCAAAAACCAGATAACAAGAAAAGCCCGGAATTCCCGGGCTTTTCTTGTTATCTGGAGTTGCCACTGGCTATTCAACAATGAAATTACCTTTCATCAAAGCGTAGTGTCCAGGAAAACTACAAATAAACGTGTAAGTGCCTTTTTTAGGAGCCGTGAATTCGATGGTGTCACTTTCACCGCCACCTACCAGCTTGGTGTGTGCGATGATATTCGCTGCTTCTGATTTCGGAATGTACTCCGTTTCTCTTGCAGCAGCCGCTTTGCCACCAAAGGCTGCTACATCAACACCTTGCTTCAAAAGAACAAAATTATGTCCCATGGCAGCCTTGGCCAACTTACCTGAATGGGTAAGCGTAAGTTTTATTTTCTGTCCTGCTTTAACCTTGATTTCTTTCAGGTCAAATTGCATTGCATCCGTCCCCTTTATTACAATGGTTTTCACTTGTTTCACCTCACGTGTTTCAGAGGGTGCTGCTGTTTTTCCAAAAGATGGACTAACAGTAACGGCTCCAAAAGCGATCGTTGCGGCTAGAAGCAATACGCTGGATTTAATCATTTTCATATGGTAATATTGATAAACTTGTTTTGATTGACTATAACGGTACAAGTTTATGCAAGGGATTACTAAAAAACAAAACCATTAACATTTGTTTGATAAACAGATGGTCAGAAAAGCGTTTTATACTCGTCTCTGACGGCATTACCAATGCATATAATGGCAATAACCATCAGATAATGATTGATGTCTACCGGGTGCATGGGAATTGGAATGATCTTCGATTTGGTAGCCAGTGCAAAAAACATCATGGAAATAATCACCCATAATGCACTCTTCTGCCGGCTTCCGAGTCCAAGGCAGCAAATCAACAACGTTACCACGATACAGAAGGCCTTGACAATAAGCGAAACATACTCTACCCTGAACCAGATAACACAATAAAACAGCGTTCCTCCAAAAATCAGCGTACCAATGAAGAGTAACCTCGACGACTCCGTTTTCATTATAAGGCACCACGACGCAACCACCAGGCATACCGCCCCCATAGTCATCTCCCCGGCATCCAGTATTCTTCTGATATCCTCCATCACCGGCAATCCCGCGAATACCAGAAAATCCGCCAGAGCACTTGCCGAAATACTAAACAGAAATATTCCCCATAATCCTTTGTTGTACACTGATTGAAACCTAAAATAGCGAAGGAAAATAAACACCCCGGTAAAACTCAATATCAGGTTGGAGACGATATGGGGATTTGAGAGTAATTCCATAGACTATTTCAATATTATCAGCAAAGCAATTTACAAATTATACCTACATTTTGCTACTTCGTGCTTTTCGTCCTACTTTTACCAAAAAAACTGATTTACCAACATGAGCGTTTTAGTTAATAAAAATTCTAAGATTATAGTTCAGGGATTCACCGGTTCCGAGGGGTCTTTTCATGCCCAGCAAATGATTGAATATGGCACCCAGGTAGTGGGAGGTGTTACACCTGGCAAGGGTGGACAATCTCACCTTGAGAGGCCGGTTTTCAATACCGTTGATCTCGCAGTACGTGCTACAGGTGCAGATGTTTCCATCATTTTTGTACCACCAGCCTTTGCTGCAGATGCTATAATGGAAGCAGCTGATGCTGGTATCGGGGTCATTGTTTGTATCACGGAAGGTATACCTACCAAAGATATGATGATGGCAAAAGAATACATAAAGGGTAAAAACTGCCGGCTTATTGGCCCGAATTGCCCTGGTATAATCACTGCCGAAGAGTGTAAAGTGGGTATTATGCCCGGCTTCATTTTTAAGAAAGGCACGATTGGAATCGTTTCCAAATCAGGTACCCTGACTTACGAGGCTGTGGATCAGTTGACACGTGCCGGCCTGGGTCAAACAACGGCCATTGGTATCGGCGGTGACCCTATCATTGGAACAACAACCAAAGAAGCGGTTGAACTGCTTATGAATGATCCGGAAACAGAAGCGATCGTAATGATTGGCGAAATTGGTGGCAGCATGGAAGCGGATGCAGCTAATTATATTAAATCAACAGGAAACAAAAAGCCGGTCGTTGGATTCATCGCTGGGAAAACGGCTCCGAAAGGACGACGCATGGGACATGCAGGCGCCATCATTGGCGGTGCTGACGATACGGCAGAAGCGAAAATCCGCATCATGGAAGAATCAGGATTATATGTGGCAGAATCGCCTGCGCTCATAGGAGAAACTATGCTTTTGGCTTTGGGTAGAAGATAAGCTACGCATTATAAACTATACTTCGAAAGGGCTGGGGAAACCCCGCCTTTTCTTATAAACATGAGGTTCTATCCGCTTTTACTTTTGTTGGTCATCACGGCTTTGTTCTCTACCAATGAAGCAATTGCAAAAGTGGACGACAAGATTTCTCCTCCGGCAGACTTTTTTCCCATTTATGACTACCAGAATGACTGGCTGGTATACAACAGCCATTATAAAAATTATGTACCTTACTCACAAGGAGTTAATGAAAGCGCAAGGTCTGTTAGCCTTAGCATAGACCTGCTTAAAAACCGAAGGTATTTCCTGCTGATTAAAACCGAAGCGGAGGGCTATTTATTTCTGAATGGTGCTTTGCAGCAACGACTGCCTTCAGAAGAATGGCTGAAACTCAATATCGACAGCCTTTTCAGGTCCTTCAAAAGTGAAGAATTGCTTCTAACGGTTTATGGGAGCAGTGGAATTTCGGGCAAAAAAGTACTGCTCTGCAATCAAAAGCAAAAAAATGCTGCAGGAATTGTCCATCACTCAGCCTCCACACTCATCAATATCAAACCAATTCCTTTCAGTCAATTTGGCAACTTCGCGGTAATGGCCATGCTGATTATCCTGATCCTGAATGCCTGGATTTTCAACCTCAATCCGCTCTCATTTGTCAGGCTCATCAATCCGCTGGAGTACTTCAACAATAACCCCAGAGAGCAGCTTTCAAAAATCAACAAGCCTTACAGTAACAGCATCATTTTCTTTGTACTCATTGACGCCATGCTGATGGCCTTTTTGTTACTATTTTTCTCAACAAACGACCTCAACCTCTTCTCCGTCATAACGATATTGACCGAACAGACCAACACTTTTCAATATTTCCTTGACTTCCTCCTTTTATCCGGCATCTTTTTTGTTCTCATCTACGGAAAATTCGTTCTGATGTCGGTTGTCGGGAATATGCTCAATCTGGACAAACTGGTGGATACACTTTTCCTGAAAATTATCCAATCTGCTTATTTCTTCTACGCAGCCCTGTTTCTGATCGTTTTCATGTTAGGTTTCAATCATACCAGTTGGTTCATCCCCCTGAAACCGTACATACTTTTCCCCTTTCTATTTTTCTATATCGGCAGGTTCATATCCCTGTATGTTGTCACCAAGCCTTCTGCATCATTTATTAATCTGTATTTATTTTCCTACCTTTGCGTCATCGAAATAATCCCCCTGATAATTGGCATTAAGTTTGCCTTGTAGTATTTCGGGAGCATTTTGGAATTAAACAAAGCGCATTATACATGAGTGAAACTATCAATTTTGATCAGGATCGACTCAAAAAGGTGAACAGCCTTTTAGTAAGTCAGTCCAGACCTGCAGACGAAAATTCTCCTTATTTTGAATTAGCAAAGAAGTACAACATCAAAGTAGATTTTCGCGCCTTCATTCAAATCGACGGAGTTTCTTTTAAAGAATTCCGCAAGCAGAAAGTCAATATTCTGGATCATTCAGCAGTAATCTTCACAAGTCGCAACGCAATCGATCATTTCTTTCGCATCTGTAATGAAGGAAGAATTGAAGTTCCGGCTACCATGAAATATTTCTGTATTTCGGAGCAAACAGCCAACTACCTTCAGAAATACATCGTAATTCGTAAACGGAAAATTTTTGCAGGCACCAAAACGGCCGTGGAGCTCATTGAACTCATGCGGAAGCACAAAAAGGAAAAATTCCTTTATCCGTGCTCGGATGTCCGTAAAAATGACATTCCCGAATTTGCAGATACGGAGGAGTTCCAGTTTACCGAGGCAACCATGTATCAGACAGTGTCTGCGGATCTGTCGGATCTGGAAGATGTTTTCTATGATATCATCGCTTTCTTCAGTCCATCCGGGATCAAATCCCTGTACGACAATTTCCCTGATTTTGAGCAAAATGCCACCCGTCTGGCTGCCTTCGGGCCCACAACGGCAAAAGCAGTGACAGACGCCGGCTTGATTCTTGATATACAGGCACCTCTACCCAATGCACCATCCATGACAGGTGCCTTAGAGCTCTATATCCGCCAGGCCAACGCCATTTGAGATACCTATTGAATCCATGAAAAGCCGGGAAAATATTCCGGCTTTTTTTTTATTTAATCAATTTTTTTACGCAATATGCGTTATTGAAAGGAATCCCAATCTCCTAAGTGATGTTTTAACCAGTTACATTGGCATGGCCCTGAATTTTACCTTTTCTATTGCAAAACATAAATGGCTCATATGCCTCTTATTACTTACATCCACTTTTGCATCAGCTCAGAAAGATGCCCAGTTCAGTCTTTTTAATCTGAACCAGCTCTTCATCAACCCCGCGGCGGCGGGGGCTGACGGACTCACTAAAATTCAGGTTACACATCGTACACAATACGTGGGCTATCAAAGTACCAACGCGGATGCGGGCGGCGCTTTGTCTACCCAGCTGGTATCTTTCAGCATGCCGGTGAAGAATTTTGGAATAGGTTTTTACGCATTGAACGACAACAGTGGCCCACGTAATGATCAGGACTTTAAGCTTTCCGCCTCCTATCACTTTCCATTAGCAGGTGGAAATTTTTTCCTGGGCGCCAGTGCGGGGATGTTCAGGCAAGCCATAGATTATGGTAAATTAAGAGCCAGAGACCCGGATGATGACCTGATAAAAACAGGTACTATAGCTGAGATGAACCCGGATATCGGGGCTGGTGTACGTTATGTTTCCGATGCTTTTCATGTGGGTCTTTCTGTGTCCCACTTGCTGCAACCGAAATATCAGCTTGGTACGGAAACAGGAACAAATCCTCTGCCCGCGACTGCCTACCTCAACGCGGGAGTCAATATAGAAATGGGTTATTTACTGGACATTCAACCCATCGTACTTGTTAAAGCTTATACCGGATCGGTGTCCGCCGAAGGAGGTGCTACCGTCACCTACAATAAAAGATACTGGGCAGGCGCAACGTATCGCCAACAGGATACGTACTTTATCATTATGGGTGGCTTGTACTTGCTGCCCGATCAGTCCCTGAGGTTGTCAGGTGCATATGATATGGTCATCGGAGGAAACAGACAGAAGTCCCCTTCTTCATTTGAAGTGATGCTCTCTTATGCACTTCCTTCACCAAAATTTGGCAAGAAGACTATCATACGCACACCCCGATTCCGATATTGATTATACTGCGTATACAACTGGTTCATAAAACACAATACTCCAATAGATTAACGGAATAGTATCATTGTGTTCCGATTAAGCGCTTTTTACGTATTGTTTTTTATGATCAACCTGGGTTCAGCGTTCATACTTTGCGAAACTTTAAATTATATTTGTAAAATTTTTCATAGCTATATCATTAATCCTGATTCCTACGTTAACTCCGATAATCGATGAAGTATTGGGTAAGACGATTTAATTGGGGCGTGTAAATTTGACTTTCGGCCCGGGCCCATGTAAGGTTTGTTTTTATTTTCAATATACTATATCATCATCAGTCGACGTTTTTAGGCTAACATTTATTACTAAAATTTCACAAAACCACTATGAATGTTAAAGTGTTCTATCGGGATGGGGTCAAAGGTTTGCTTTTGGTAGCCGCCGTAATGCTTATGCAGAGCTGCGGATTTATTAAAAGTAAATTTGGCAAGGGAAAAGAAGAGAGCGGTGTTTCACAAGGAGAGATTACAGCCACAGCACGTAAGGGTTTCAAACAAACTACACCTGCGGGGATGGTTATGATCCCATCGGGATCGTTTGTGATGGGGCAGGCCGATGAAGATATGGCATCCTCGATGAATAATATGAACCGTCGGGTGACGATCAGTTCCTTTTTCATGGATGACACCGAAATAACCAACAATGAGTACCGTCAATTTGTAAATGCATTACTTGTTGACTCCATTTCGGTTCTGGGTGAAGAAGAAATCATGTCGAAGTATTATCCTGACACCACCGCCTGGAAAAAAGATTTTGCCTACTCCAACGGAGACCCATTTGTAGAATACTACTATCAGCATCCTGGATTTGACACCTACCCTGTGGTAGGGGTGAGCTGGCTTGGTGCACAGTATTTTTCAAAATGGCGTACCAACCTGCTGCACGATTTCCAGAACCAGGAAGGTCAGTTTAACTCCACAGCGTTCAGGCTGCCTACTGAAGCGGAATGGGAATGGGCGGCGAGAGGCGGACGTGCCGTTGCCAAATATCCATGGGGCAACCCATACACAATGAATGGCAAAGGTTGCTTCCTGGCCAACTTCAAACCGCAAAGAGGAAATTACGACGCAGATGGCTACCCATACACAGGCCCTGCCAACGCATACAATCCAAACGATTTTGGCCTTTACAATATGGCTGGAAATGTAGCCGAATGGACGCTGGACGCTTACACCGACAATGCTACAGCGATTGTATGGGATATGAACCCGAAATATGATAACCCCGACGAGCCCCGCAAAGTAGTTAAAGGCGGCTCCTGGAAAGACATTGCCTATTTTCTACAGACCGGTACGCGTTCTTTTGAATACGAAACTGAACGTAGGGCATTCATTGGATTCCGTTGTGTAATGGACAATGTAAATGACCGTGGTGGAGCACGTGCCCGTCGCCGCTAATATTCATTGAATAAAAAAAGGAGCAGCGTTATTTACACTGCTTCTTTTTTTACGACTCAGTTAATAAAACTCTCAAACTTTCATTTTTAATTTTTCACTGTAACCGATTTTAATTCGTATGGCTAAGAATAACGGACCTAGTTTTTTTTGGGATAAACTAGTACCAACCATATATAGCGCCGGTGCTGCCGTCGTTATTTTAGGTGCATTGGCAAAAATTCAACACTGGGATTTCGGCGGCCCTTTACTTACAGCTGGGCTTGGTACTGAGGTGCTCATCTTCCTTCTTTATGCGCTTCAGACATTGACCCAGTCGACGGGACAGGATCCGGATTGGACCAGAGTTTACCCTGAACTGGCAGACGACTATTCAGGCCCTGCTATTACCCGTGGCACTACCAATGCGGGAAGTGGCATTACCGCCAAACTTGACTCCATGCTTGACAACGCGAAAATTTCTCCTGAAATATTCGATAGCCTGGGCAAGGGATTCAGAAACCTGTCGGACACAGTTGGCAAGATTACGGATCTTACCGATGCCACTGTGGCAACCAATGACTACGCGAAGAATGTAAAATCTGCATCTACGGCTATTACCGATATGAACAAGTCTTATGGTGTAGCCATCAACGCAATGTCTTCCATGGCCGATGCCACCAAGGACGCGCAATCCTATCGTGAGCAATTCCAACAGATCACCAAAAACATGGGTGCTTTGAATGCGGTGTACGAGCTGGAACTTCAGGATACTACCAAGCATTTGAAAGCAATGAATGCTTTCTACGGTAACCTCACGACAGCAATGGCAAATATGGCTGATGCTACGAAGGAGTCTCAGACTTTCAAAAATGAGATGTCTAAGCTAACTACGAACATTTCGTCATTGAACGGGATTTATGGCAATATGCTTACTGCCATGCGTGGTAACGCCTGAGCCTAAAAGTTAACAAGCATATAGTAAACCTTCCAGGCAAATTATAAATTGTTTGTTCCTATAAACTAATTAATCACTGATTAAACTGATTACTGAATAATATGGCAGGTGGAAAAGAAACACCCCGTCAGAAGATGATCGGAATGATGTATTTGGTACTTACTGCGATGCTCGCATTGCAGGTAAGTTCGGCCATCATTGAAAAATTCCTTCTTCTGAACAACTCTTTGGAACTATCTTCCGGAGCAGCCAATAGAATTAACCAGGAGACTTCCCTAAAAATCAAGGCAGCCGTTGAAAAATCCGGCAATCGTGCGGCAGATGTGGCCGTGATGAAACAAGCCGAAGAGGTGCGTAAGTTTTCTTCTGAAATCTATAATGAGTTAAATACGCTTAAACAGGAGATCATCACCGGACCTGGTGCTGGCTTGAATGAAGAAGGTGGCATAAAACACCCGCAGGAAGAAGCAAAAGTGGCAGAGCTTATGATCGGTACTCAGAAAAGGGGAAAAGGTTATGTTTTAAAGCAAGACCTTAACGCCTTCACTGATAAGCTGAACGCAATCATGCCGGATGCGGGTAAATTCCAACCCCTGGCACTGGATGGTAAGGATGATCCATTGGCAAAAACCAATAAGGACCAGCGTGGAAAGGACTTTGCAGAACTTAGCTTTGAAAGTACGCCGGTTGCGGCTGCCCTGGCTGTTTTAAGCCAGAAACAAACAGACATTCGCAGGATGGAAGGTGAGGCATTGAATTACCTTGCCAGTAAAGTAGGTGCACAGGATATCAAATTCGACCGTGTGCTGGCTATGGTGAGTGCTGATGCAAAAACCGTAGTGGCCGGTACCAAATTCAAAGGGCAGATGTTTATTGCTGCTTCCGCAAGTGGAATTACCCCCATCATGAGTCTTAATGGTGGTTCTGTAAAAGTGGTAAATGGTGTTGGAGAAATCGAATTTGTCGCACAAGGTGGCGGATACAATGCGGAAGGTATAGCGCGTCGTGAGCTCACTGGTACGATCCGAATTCCTACTGCGTCCGGAAGAGACACCACTTACAATTTAAAGCAAGAATATTTTGTCGTTAAACCGACTTACGAAATCGAAACGGGTACTATGCCTCCATTATATCTCGGTTGCGCTAATAAGTTGAGTGTACAAAGTGCTTCACTGGGCGCTTTATGGGCACCATCCTTTACCGCAGATGGCGCTGAGATTATCAATAGTGGTACAAAAGGTAAATTCACGATCGTTCCAAGCAGAGCCAATGTTGTATTGACCGTAAGTAACGGCGGTGCCGTGTTGGGTACCAATCCGTTTCGTGTGCAGCTGGTGCCAAAGCCAACCCTTGAAGTACGTGTCAATGGTGCTCCTATGGATGAAAAACGTGGGATTGCCGCAAGTGCTGCCAGGAGTATCCAGGTGGTAGCGGTTTCAGATCCAAGCTTTAAAAACTTCTCTCCCGACGATGCCAATTTCCGCGTTGCTGAAATTCAGATATCTCTGGCGCGAGGTACCCGGCGCGTTGGCAACCCAGTTATTTTAAATGGCGGTGGATCAATTTCCGGCCTGGCACAACAAGCACAAGCGGGTGATCGTTATCTGATTGAAATTCTCAAAGTAGAGCGTAGAAATTTCAAGGGTGCTATTAGTGAAGTAGAAATGGGCAACCAGAACCGAATAGTGCCGTTAAATTAATTCCTTTGAATTAGCCCCGGACAAGATAAAATTTGAAGCATATGAACAAAAAAACAATCGCATGGTCGTTATTGACCCTTTCAATGGGGGTAACGGTTTCTTTTGCACAAGAAAAGGTTGATTCCACCGAAAATACCTTTTCTGCCCGCCCAATCGCCGATGGTGATGTGATGATGAAGAGAACTTTGTGGAGAAGGGTGGATTTGCAAGAAAAGCAGAATTCTGCGATGTTCTCAAAAAACAATGAGATAAGTCGTTATCTGCTGGAAGCGGCAAAGGCTGGGTTAATTGATGCTTATACCAATGATTCTTGTACTGTAAAGCTTACTCCGGAACTCCTGCACAAAAAGATGCTGATGCCGAATCAGATAGCCGGTTTATCGGCTGAGGAAATAGCAGCGGGTTTTGGTCAACCTGTCAACAACGGAGTTTCCGGTGAGGCAGTGAAAAAACCTGCGGATGACGGATGGGATACGCCCAAAAAAGAAACCAAAAAGACTGAAGTAGCGCAAGAAGATGATGGTTGGGGACCACCTAAACCAAAAAAATCTACCAAAAAGGGAGCCAAAGCGGTCGCAGTAAAAGAAGAGCCGCCAAAAGTAGAAACACCTCCGGTGGATACTTTCCAGCAAACAGCAATGATGCCCGTTGAAGAAGAGTTCTTCCCTACCGACATCAATTTGCTTGAAATAAAAGAAGACTGGACCTTTGATAAAAAACGTTCCAGATTGTATAACGACATTCAGGCTCTGACACTGCTGATTCCTTCGGATAAAAACTCGGCAACTGGTTTAGAGATTCCGATTGCTTCTTTCCGTTACAAAGACGTGGAAAGATTGTTCCGTAGTGATCCTAAAAAATACATCTGGTACAACTCCCACAATACAGCACAAAACAAAAATCTCGCCGACGCCTTTGATTTACGTTTATTCTGGGGACGGATTACCAAGTACTCCAATGCCAACGACAGGTCTTTTATTGACATGTATAATGGAGACAAGGAGGCGCTGCAAAAATCGTTAAATTACGAACAGCAGTTGATGGAAATTGAAAGTGGATTCTGGGAATATTAAGAACCACAAGTTTATAATGAAAAAAGACGGTTCTCAGGAGCCGTCTTTTTCATTATAATGCAGTTTATTTTCACTCTTGAAATTAGCGCATCGCAAGGTGGTTCACATCCGAATTCGTCTTTTGGGTTAAAAGATCCCAGCGAAGGATTGACCAAATCTCTCCCTCAAAAGGGAAGTTAAATTTTGGAATGCCACAGAAGATATTCATCCTGCCTCAAAGGAGAGCATCCAGAAACCGTAATCAATCCGCCAACCAGCTGCTTTGCCCCTTTTCAGAGGCCTGTATAGCCTCCAACTACCAATTTAGCCTCAGAGCGCTTTAATCCAGTCTTTTCGGCACATCCTGCAAATAAAAATTCTCTATTGCCTTAGAATCAACCAATGGATTCACAGCAATAGAGAATGAGAGTGTAATCGAAAAGATAAAAACTATTCTACAGCTCTGAAAGCTTAATATCCTGATCCGTTAAACCCAATGCAGCAATGGTTTCTTCGTAACTCTTGAAGTTAATGTTTGCATTTAATTTTAGAACAGTAGCAGGAATCACAACCACTTTTATTCCCTGAACAATCCTTTTAGGAGCCACGTCCACGTCTTCAGACCAGTTGGTTTGAAAAATTTCCACAAAGAAATTGGTTCCGTCTACATAATGCACCGCGGTAAATTGGCTGGCCCCTGTGGTAAAACCAACGATTCCCGGTATCGGCCAGTAAGCATCACCTACTTTCAGGTATACGTGAACAGCTGCATTTTCAAGAACGGTTTTATTTTCAGCAGTCACCCCAGTAAGGCCAGTAAGAAAGCCCCCTTGAGCATCAGTGGTATCGGCGCCGCTCACAAGTACAAATGCACTTGCCCCACCTTCTCCATCCTTACCTGCCGCACCCGTTGCCCCGGTAGCACCCGTAGCCCCGGTATCGCCTTTGTCACCCTTAGGCCCGACTTCGCCTTCCGGCCCTTTGCAACTAATTGAAAACACAACGATCACTACCCAGGCAAGCGCTAATAATTTTTTTAACATAACAGTAGAATTTAAGAATGAGAAATAGGTATGGTATATATTACTGATTTACTTCATTATACGCCAATAACCGGAAAAATGATGAGAAAAAATATACTGACAAGATAATTTACTCAAAAAATGTTTTGGCCATCGAAAAATAAAGTCTCCAAACGTACAGCGGGACCGGATTTCCCTGTAAAGTACCATTTATTCGAACCTTCAAAGCATCAGGAATTGCAGGATAGTCGGCATAAAAAGATTACTGATCAGGCCGCTAAAACCTCCGGTAGTTAGTCATCCACATCCAATGAATTCACACCAGCATCAGTAGGTCTGTAGGTAGCATATTCATCCAGTTTCCTTTTATTAGACTCGGGCAACTGCAAATCAATTTTCCAGTTCATTGTCGCCGCCAGCTGAAACATCATCAATTGTACCTGATTTGTTGCAATACGTGGCAAGTCACTTTCGAGCGCCTTTTCGTTCATCGCCTGCTTGGCTTCATTCAGTATCGAGGTGTAGTCATCGCTCTGGAAACGATTAAGCCATCCCTGTTCGATATCATAGAATTTATAATCGGTATCCATGGATAAAATCTCGGGTTCAGGAAAAAAATCGATGATCATGCGCCGGTTTCCTTCCTCGACATGAAAACGCATTTTCCCAAAATCATATCCCACCAATACCTTTGCCTTCGCAATAACCAACGCCTTCTTTTTGTCGTTGATTAAATTCCAGAAATTTTTATCATGCTGATAATTGTATATTTCTGTGAAGTAGCCCTCGGCCATTACCACTTTAAACACTTTTTCTATACGTTCCAAAAGGACAGAAGATTCTTTGACGGTATTAGATCTACCACGATAACGTCCAGAAAAAAAATAATAGGCCGCAGCGCCTATCCCTGCACCTACCCCAAGGGATAATATAAAAAAAAGTAGTGTGCTAAAATTCATGATTTCTATTTTTGTAGTGATTAAAATTCAGACAAAAACACCAGAATGTCAAATAGAGCCGAAAAATACCTGATCGTTGTTGCGGGCCCAACCGCAGTAGGCAAGACTGAACTGTCCATTACGCTTGCCAAGGCTCTAAATACAGAGATCATCTCTGCCGATTCCAGGCAATTTTTCAGGGAGCTGAACATTGGTACCGCTAAACCAGACGTAAATGAACTGGCAGAAGTCACACATCACTTCATAAATTCCCATTCCATTACTGAAAATTATAGTGCCGGAGATTTCGAGAGGGATGTTTTGATACTGCTAAATCGCTTGTTTCAGGACAAAAACTGTGTGATTATGACGGGTGGCTCGGGTCTTTACATTAAAGCCGTACTGGAAGGTTTAGACGACCTCCCACCTCCCCTGCCTGATTTAAGACAAAAACTAACTCAGCGCTTGCAGGCAGAGGGCTTGGCAACGCTTCAAAGCGAGGTAGGGCATATAGATCCGGCGTTTGCCGCCACGCCCGAAATAGCCAATCCGCAACGTGTGGTGAGAGCTCTGGAAGTTTTTTACTCCACTGGCATCCCTATTTCCAATTACCAGTTAGGAGAATCCAGAAAAAGAGCATTCATGCCGATACTGATTGCACTTGATCGTGACCGCGCTGAACTCTACAACCGCATTGAAACTCGAATGGATCAAATGCTGGATACAGGCCTGGTAAGTGAAGCAAAGTCCCTGATGAACTACAGGTCGCATCATGCGCTCCAGACCGTCGGTTACAAAGAGATATTCGGATTTCTTGACGGATTATATGATGAACAAGAAATGGTGAGACTGCTCAAGCAAAATACACGCAGATACGCCAAACGTCAGCTGACCTGGTTTCGGCACCAGGGGGATTTCAAATGGTTTGGGGCTGATCAAACTGAGGACGTTATACGGTACGCCAAAGACTCTATGGGGTAAGTATCTCCCTAAACAACCAACCCGGGTATTACAAAAAATCAAAAGCACGTTGACGCCACTTCCGGAACAATCCGGAAATGTGCTACGAACGCGCTTTTGAACTGTACCTCAATCAATCTTCCAGTTCTCTGTACGCCAGGATACCACCCAACACATTTCTTACATTGGAAAATCCCTGTGCTTCCAGAAAAGACTTCGCTTTGCCACTACGGGCACCGGAACGACAATGAATGATAATTTCTTCGTCCTTGATCTCTTCAAGTTCGTCCAGGTGATCGGGGAATTCTCCGAGAGGAATCAGGATCGCTCCCAGATTGTCCTCTTCATATTCATGCTCTTCGCGTACGTCATAAAAATGCAAATCCTCGCCTTTGTCCAGACGCTCTTTTAGTTCTTCTACTGTGATATCCATTTTATCAAACTTTTATTATTATATGATGTCATATTTTTCCTCTTGCACCGGGCACAATCTAACACTTATCAACGGGAGATCAACAGCTTTTGCACAAAACGCTGCTTCCCATCCGTAGCCCTGAACACATAAACACCTGCTCCAAGCTCGCCCAGTGAAGCTGAACGGCTGCCCGAAGCCGGAACAATTGTTTTCACTAAACGTCCGTCAACCGAAAATATATCTATCTTTTTGAAAGTACTATTTTCCCAGTTGATCACCCCCTGCGCAGGATTCGGATAAAAATAATTGGTTCTGCCCGCAATGGGCTCAACACCCAGTGGTGGCGTTTTACCTAAGCCTCCCATTACCGGCCGTATCATGATACTGCCTGACAATGATGCATCCCGAACCCACTCATTACCCAGATTAAAAAAAACATGATCCTTTCCAAACTGCGAATTCCGATCATATCCCACCACAATGGGTTGTTCATTGATCTGAAGCCATCCGACATAAAACGTATCCTTTACTGCTACAGGCGTGGCGAAAACAAATTCTGTAAAACCATTCCGATCAGGCGGATATCTGGCGCTAACTGATCGTTGAGCAAGGACAGTCGGATCGGGCTTGCCGTCTTTGTTGCGGTATATCTGAATATTGAACGCTTGACCAGAAATATCCTTACCAAACGGAATGAGACTCATTCTTATCCCAGCCACTGTATCGGGTGCGGCTAATGAGAAACGGACCACGGCACGGCCGAGTTTTTGGTTCATCTGAATACCATATTCCGCACTTCCGTCATCATAGGCGAAGAAATTGTGTAACTGGGTAACTGCAGTGATGGTATCATTCCTGAATAAATCCACTCCCGGAATGGCGTTATCCGTGGTCGTAATGTAAAATTTGCTTTTCAGACTAACACTGTCAACATCCGAAGCGCTGGCTATTGGTTTTATTGGTATAATGAATTCCTTAGAACCGAGATCCTGAATCGTAACAGCTGACTGCACATTTCTAAAATATTCCTGGTTTGTTTTACTATCGGAGAGTATAAATGTTCCGGTAAGCTGATTGAAATTATTAAAATTGTTTTTTACCTCTCCGGTTATGGAAGCTGCAGTGTTACCTGCAGGATTAAGCCGGTACTGCTTTAAAGGCATGGCTGTGTACTGTTTCAAAAACGAGGTTAAAGGCTTCCTGGCAGCCACGTCAAAAATGTACGGCTGCCTGATGCTCCTTGCTTTGTTCAGATAGACATAATCCAGGTGCCAGGTGTCAAATGGGCCAGACGTTCTGCCATATGATCTGAAACGAAACTGAAAATCTGCATGTAGATAAATCGGGTTTCGGATAGCAACAAACGCAAGGGCAAATATGGAGTCTTGCTCTACCTGTCCGTCATTTTTCCAAACCTCATCCCAGACATTGTTTACATTTTTGAACTCAACACGAAATGCATCCAATGTGTCGGGACGTTCTCCCAGGCCTTTGGCTAGCCAATAAAAGCTAAGGTACACCGAATCCCGAGCGGTGAGTCCGGTCAAATTGATCGGCTGCGAGGTAAGTGTATCGGTATTTCCCTGTGAAAAAGGATTTACATTATCGTAAAGCCCCCCATTGGCGCTTAATCCATCGAAAGTGGCCACATTCAACGACGGTTGGGTCGCAGCCAGTGTATTATTTACATATACCCCGCCTCCCGACAACCAATAGTTTGTATTCGGACGAGCGGTATTTGTCGTAGCGAAATCGTCAAAGAAAGGTAGCGAAAGCGCCTGTACTCTTGCACCGGTGTATGGTGATTCCCCTGCATCGCCAGGTGCAGTGCCGATCGGCACAATGGTGAGCTGGGCACGAAGACTGAAACTTAACAATACAAAAGAAAGAAAAAGTACTATTGTATGCCGGCTTTTATGGCTGTTGCGGTTGTTCTTCATTCGTAGGATTAGGTTCTTCTCCCAGGGGTGTAACCCATAGGTCAATTACGTCGCCAACGCGTACTTTATTGCCCGATTCGGGATTTTGTCGAACAACAACACCCGATGCCTGACCATCTTCGGCGGGAACCGTCATTTGCTGACCTACTTTGAGTCCTGCACCAATGATGGCAATTTTGGCTTCATCCAATGGCATGTCGATCACCATTGGTGCATCGAACTGCGCCGTTCCCAACCCCTCTCCGAGTTCCAGATCAATTTTAGACCCCTTAAGTATCGCTTGTCCTGGTTCAATAACACTACCGTTATACATTTGCCTCAATACCGCATTTTGAGCCATGTCAGGTACATAAGAAAGCTTACCCTCTTCGAGCCCCATACTTTTCAGTAACATCTGTGCGCTTCTGAGGGTCATGTCAGTCAGTTTTGGCATTTTAACCAACGGAGCCGTTCTGGACACTACTGTAACATAAATCTTCCGGCCTTCCTTGACTTTGGCACCCGGTAATGGGTATTGACCAATAATCGTGAGCGGGGTGGCACCGGCTACAAATGTACAGTCCACTTCATATCTCAGATCCCGGCTGTCCAGAAAATCTTCCAGTCCCTCCACATTCATCTTTTTTAGATCAGGCACTGTAATCGCTTCCCCATGATTGGTGGTAAATGGCAGATAGATGAAGAAAAATCCCAGAAAAAACACCAGAATCAATGAAATGATAATTCCGATATGAATTAAAAGATCACTCCGGGATTGGGTACTGATTTTTGCCATGGAGGTAATTGAACGAATAATTTAGAAAAGTAAAAATAGAAGTAAAAATTCAGGATGCCAATACTCTATGCCGTATAACCGCTGAGAATACGTTTGATATATTTACCCAAAATGTCAAATTCCAGGTTGACAGAGTCTCCGGTTCGTAACTTATTAAAGTTGGTAAAAGTATAGGTATAGGGAATAATGGCAACCCGGAAACCATCGGGGACTGAATTAAAAACAGTGAGACTCACCCCATTCAAACAGATGGAGCCTTTCTCAACAGTAATATTTCCCAATGATGGGTTGTATTTAAAATCAAATAACCAACTTCCTTCCCGTTCTTCGATGGACGTGCAAATGGCGGTCTGATCCACATGGCCCTGAACGATGTGACCATCGAAGCGGCCGTTGGCAAGCATGCAGCGCTCTAAATTGACCTGATCCGATACATTCAGTTCCCCCAAATTGGTTTTAATTAAGGTTTCTTCAATCGCAGTGACCTGATAGCTGTCACCCTCAACAGCCGTCACAGTCAGGCACACGCCATTATGACTAACACTTTGATCGATGCGCAACTCAGCAGCAAGCGTTGAACGAAGTGTAAATGTCTTGTTTGTACCTGACAATTCAATCTTAACAATTTCTCCTATCGCTTCAATAATTCCTGTAAACATCTTCAATAATTCCTATGAGCCTGATATAGCCATTTGACCTATCTCGCTGTAAAGGTACAACATCTTTAAAAACCCGCTACCCCATTTAAGCGCGATTTAGTTAGCCTCGCACTTTTCTAATCCATATACTTTACGAACTTTGTGAAAAATTACCTGCCAATCCTTAAACGGAGTTCAATTGCATATTCTTACAAAATGAAAAAAGTACTTTTTATAGATCGGGATGGAACAATCATTATTGAACCCTTGATCGATCAACAGGTTGACTCCCTTGAAAAACTGGAATTTCTTCCAAAGGCTATCTCTAATTTACGCCGAATTGCCGAAGAAACGGACTTCGAACTGGTGATGGTCACCAATCAGGACGGTCTTGGTACCCGGTCATTTCCGGAGGACACCTTTTGGCCTGCACACAACAAAATGGTAAATACACTGGCAGGCGAAAATGTACATTTTATGGATACGCTGATCGATCGCAGTTTTCCGGCGGAAAATTTGCCTACACGCAAGCCTGGAATTGGATTATTGGGGGCCTATTTCAGTGAGGAGTACGATTTACCCAACAGCTATGTCATCGGCGACCGGCTTACAGATGTGCAACTTGCCGTGAACCTGGGTGCGAAAGCCATTCTGATCGCGACGGAGCTGCCTGCCGAAGGCGTTACAGAAAGCATGAATAACGCAATTTCCTTCATTTCAAATGATTGGGATGCCATTTATGAGCACTTAAAACTTCCTTCCCGAACGGCCTTTGTGGAAAGAAATACTAAAGAAACCCGGATTAAGATTGAATTGAATCTGGATGGCAGCGGGCGCTCCGACGTACACACCGGACTGGGCTTTTATGATCATATGCTGGACCAACTTGCACGGCATTCGGGAGCAGACCTGAAAATAACGGTAGAGGGAGACCTGCACATAGACGAACATCATACCATTGAAGACACAGCACTTGCCCTGGGCGAAGCATACCGGCAGGCTATTGGAGACAAGCGTGGAATAAGCAGATATGGTTTTTTACTGCCCATGGATGAAGCACTCGCACAGGTTGCCATTGATTTTTCAGGGCGCCCCTGGCTGGTGTGGGATGCGGAATTTAAAAGAGAAAAGATCGGGGAAATGCCTACCGAAATGTTTTATCACTTTTTTAAATCATTCTCCGATACCTCACTCTCGAACCTGAATATCAAAGTGGAAGGGCAAAACGAGCATCATAAGATTGAATCCATTTTCAAAGGGTTTGCAAAAGCCATAAAAATGGCCGTACGTCGCGACTTGAAAGCGCTGGACTTTATGCCCTCAACCAAGGGTGTGTTATAATTTTTTTCAACCCATTTCTGTCGTTGGTAGGTTTTTTTGCCTATTTTTGCGGCCATACAGTCAGAAAAAAATCAGATATTCTTATGACAATGACGATTATAATGATCGCTTTTTACATAGTTCTGCTTGGCGCTGCTTTTGTTGTTGGGCGCTGGTTAGAGAATCATGAAAAGGGATGGAGACCATAATTTTAGTATCAGGGATGTTTTGCACATCCCTTTTTTGCACCTGAGTATATTTATTCTACGGAACTTTATTTAGAAAATTTCGGCGCCAATAAGCACCAAACCTGTAAAATCGAACGTTTTTGAACTACTACCGGTTGTCAGGTTAAGAAACTTATTAAAATCAGTTAAATTTTGTTGCGTAATTTTTGCCTTTTACTACTTACGATCTTCTTCATCTGCAAATCCACAGATGTACTGAGCATCTTGTTGGCAAAAGACAAAATAGTTGCCGTCTGCAATTCCGGCGACTGCGAAAGTGAAAAGTCAGAGATTGAAAAAGTTACGGATGATCAGCAAATATATCATCACTTTGTAAACATAAGCCAACATCCTTCGTCGGCCATTTTAAGAGTTGCTTTTTCGTATTCGGTTCCTTCCGAAAACGATATACTCGAAAACCTCTTCTCTCCCCCACCTGAGTTGATCTAGCATTTTCTGCATTCATTGTTCCCATTAGAATCATATTTCCCACTTCGGAAATATGCAATTCTGTGGTTTAAATCAATTAATAAGATCAAAATTCAGACAATCATGATTAGGTCATATAAGAAGTTATTTGAAAATAATAAGAAGTGGATCACCGATACAACCAGCCGGGATCCCAAGTTTTTTGATGTTCTTGGCTCGGGGCAATCTCCGCAATTCTTATGGATAGGTTGCTCGGACAGTCGGGTACCCGCCAACGAGGTCACAGGTACACTTCCGGGCGATATTTTTGTACATCGCAACATTGCCAATATGGTCATACATACGGACATGAGCATGCTCAGCGTACTGGATTATTCGGTAAATGTGTTGGGCGTAAAGCACGTAATGGTGGTAGGGCACTACGGTTGCGGGGGAGTAAACGCTGCAATGGGTAACAAGCCAGTCGGCCTGATCGATAATTGGCTCCGGCATATCAAAGATGTCTACCGCCTTCATGAACAAGAACTTGATCTTATTGATGACCCCAAAGCTAAAAGCGACAGGCTGGTAGAATTGAATGTTGCCGAGCAGGTTTTCAATCTTACCAAAACATCCATCGTACAAAATGCCTGGTCCACTGGACAGGAACTTCTGATCCACGGTGTAGTTTTCGACATTCACACTGGCGAACTCAATGACCTTGGAATTTCGGTGGGCGACAACAGTAAAATGGATTATGTCTACAAATTTGACATGGCGCCTGCTTTAACGTAGTTTTTGACCACAGCTAAAACACCTCAATACCTCATTTATATGTCGACTAATAAAAGTTTATTTTCAAATCTCAAATATGATTTCCCGGCTGGTCTGGTCGTTTCCCTTGTTGCCTTGCCGTTGTGTCTTGGGGTTGCCCTTGCATCGACCGGGCGGTCCGACCTGCTGTTTTCTGGTATTATAGCCGGAATAGTTGGGGGGATTGTAGTGGGATTAATTAGCGGATCGTCCCTTGGCGTTTCAGGCCCTGCTGCCGGCCTGGTGGTCATCGTACTTACCGCGCTGGAAACACTTGGAAGTTTTGAATCGTTTTTGCTGGCTGTGGTTATAGCAGGGATTTTACAGGTAATTGCCGGGCTTTTGAAAGCGGGCGTGATCGGATATTACTTCCCTTCCTCGGTTATTAAGGGAATGCTTGCCGCTATTGGTATTACGCTCATTTTGAAAGAAATTCCCCATGCATTCGGCTATGATGCCGACTTTATGGGAGATGAAAACTTCAGCCAGAAAGACGGGAATAATACTTTTACTGAGTTGTACTATGCTGTAAGGTACAGCAGCGTAGGCGCGATCATTATTTCCGTTGTGTCGCTGGGATTACTGTTGTTGTTCGACAGGCCTTTCATGAAAAGGATACAGCTTTTCAAATTTCTTCCGGGCGCTCTTTTTGTCGTTTTAATCGGGATTGCACTCAACATACTGTTTTCAAACATTGCCCCCGAATGGGTGTTAAGTGGAGAACATCTGGTACAGCTACCCGTAGCTTCTAATAGTCAGGAGTTTTTTAGCTTTTTCAAAACACCTGATTTTTCGGCGCTTGGTAAAGTTGAAGTGTATACGGTTGCCATCACCATTGCTATTGTGGCCAGTCTTGAAAGCTTATTGTCTGTGGAAGCTACGGATAAGCTGGATCCCTTTAAAAGGGACACCCCCACCAACCGTGAGCTGATTGCGCAGGGAATTGGTAACGTAACGTCCGGTCTTATTGGTGGTTTACCTATAACTCAGGTGATTGTGAGGAGCTCTGCAAACATAGCTTCGGGAGGAAGAACCAAAATGGGTACAATTGTTCATGGTACGATTCTTCTACTATCAGCTATTTTCATTCCCAAATACCTGAACTTCATTCCATTGTCTGCCCTAGCTGCTATTCTGCTTCTGGTCGGTTATAAGCTGGCAAAGTTTTCGCTGTTTATCGGGATGTATAAGTTGGGAAAGGAACAATTTGTGCCTTTCGTGGTAACGGTCGTAGCTATATTAGGCACTGACCTGCTGAAGGGAATTGCAATCGGTATGGCGGTAGCGATATACTTTATTTTAAGAAAGAATTACAAGCATTCCTACCATTATAAAAAAGAAGCGCACAAGGATGGTGAAGTAATCACCCTGATCCTGTCCGAAGAGGTAACGTTCCTTAACAAAGGCAGCATTGGCGCTACCCTTGAGCATCTTCCCGAGAATTCAACCGTAGTCATTGACGGGACCAAATCATTGAACATTGATTACGATGTCCTGGAGATCATACAAGATTTCAAAAATCACTCCGCACCCTTGCGGAATATTACGGTGGAAACGAAAGGAATCAGTGATGTAGCAAGTGTTGGAGGACATTAACTTCTCATGTAGCGACTTTCCAACCACATAAACCGATATATCAAAAAGAACCAGCTGGGTGACACCTGCTGGCTCTTTTGATAATCAATCGTTATTTACCGTATCCGTCGTTTTGCTTAAGTTTGGTATTGTTTCTAATCTCAGAAGTGGGTATCGGAAACAACAACTCCCTGGCACTCAGCACAGGACCATACGAAAACTTATGTCCCACATATTCATCAAATTTTTTGGTGGAAACGTTAAAAGCTTTGCGAAGACGCACCATATCGAACCAGGTGATGTTTTCATAGCACAACTCATACCAACGCTCCTTCCAAATCTCCTCCCGTAACTGATCTTTCGTCAAACCCGCCAGATCCGGTAATTGTGCCCTTGTTCTCGTGGCATTGACCGCCTCAAAGACTTTGGTACCAGGCCCGCTTACCTCATTGGCCGCTTCGGCGTACATCAGCAACACATCTGCATATCGTATCACCGACCAGTTAAGATCACTATTGGCTGACGTAGTTTGCGCAACAACATCGAAATGTTTTCAAATAAAATACCCCCCTAAATCGACAGACAGATTCCTGTTACTTTCATTGGTAAAGGTGGTATAAAAAAATTGTTTCTCTTTTGCACGCAAATCCCCGGTAGCGTAGGACTTCACAAAGTCACCCAGCGCGTATATCCCGCCCGTTTCATCAGAGTAAGCCGATATATTTTTGTTATACGGTATGATCGATACCTGCCAGTTGGAAGGCGTCACCTGTGTCTTGTACTGGATCATAAAAATATTCTCCTCGATATTCTTTTTTGCGGGATCATGCAGGTCGGCATAAGTCGAAAACAACTTAAACTGTTTGGAATCAATTACCTCTGCTGCCTTCTTTGCCGCCAGGTCATAATATTCGTTGCCTTTTTTCAGAGGGAAACCGGCCATGGTCAGATATACCTTTGCCAAGAGCGACTTCACTGCCCCAAGGCTTACCTTGCCCGAAACATCTGTCCAGGGCAACCCCGACGCCTCGGCCGCTTTCAGATCCGATACGATGAGTGCATAAACCTGCTCAGCTGTGGACGGAGACTGATACAACTGCTCAGACTGCAAGTTAATAGGCTCGGTAACCAACGGGATATTGCCAAACATCTGAACCAAATTGAAATAATACCAGGCTCTCAAAAAGTAAGCTTCGCCCAAGACTCTTTTCTTCTCGGTTTCATCCATCGTAATCGCCGGAATTTTTGCGATTGACAAGTTGGCATTGCCAATTCCCTTGTAATAACTACTCCAATAACCTACTCCATAACCGTTATCAGATGTATTTTGCAAGTCTTTTATAAAATAGCTGTTTACAGCCTGTCCCAGATCGGTACCCGCCAGGCCGGTAGCAAATTCGGTCATCATCCAGGTTCCACCACCAAATCCACTTCCCATAGGATCACGTAAACTTGCGTAAATAGCATTTACCGAACTGCGCGCATGTGCCGGTTTCGTAAAATAGTTCTCCACCGTAAAATTGCTCGGATCCGATTCTGTTAAAAAGTCGGAGCAACCCGTAAGCCACAAGGTACCTGCCATTAAAGCCAGCAGTTTATATTTTTTTGTTATTGCTTTCATCGTTTCTTTTTCGAAAAGTTTCAGATAAAATTATAGTCCGACATTGATTCCCAACATAAAGATCCTTGGTCTCGGATAGTCATAAAGCGCAAATCCCTGATCAAAAGCCGAGCCGGAGTTGGACACCTCGGGATCAAATCCGGTGTATTTAGTAGCCACAAAGAAGTTTTGTACTGAACCATATACTCTCAGGCGATCGAGCTTAAGAGCGGACACGACTTTGGCCGGGAAAGTATAAGCCAGCAGCAAGTTACGACCTCTGATAAAGGAGGCATCGGTAACCTTATGACTATCGTTATTGGTGTCATAACCGGCAGGGATCGGACGAACCTGAGCAATAGGTGTATTCTGGTTGGTTTCCGTCCAGGCATTGAGTACGGTTTTGTAGCTATTGGCAATTCCTTGTCGGTCTTCGGCCGAGTGGATACTTCTGTCGAGCACATCATTGCCGTACATGTATTGCAGATCTACCGTAAGCGACCATGCTTTGTACTGGAATGTATTTAACAGTGTACCAAATCCATCGGGAATACCTCTGCCTATGATGGTACGATCGTTGTCATTAATGGTTCCGTCATTGTTCAGATCCAGGTATTTTACATCCCCAGGGCGCTTATTGTATTTCTTTGCCTGCTCGGCCTCAGCTGTAGACCAGGTGCCCTGGTGTACGCGTCCAAAGAATGAGCCTACGGGTTTGCCCACACTCACCACGGTATTGCCTACGAAAATATCGCTCCCCCCCGAAAGTGCAAGTACCTTATTTTTGTTTACAGAGATATTGAAAGTGGTACTCCAGGTAAAATCACCTAGTTTCAGATTGGTAGAGTTTATGGCAAACTCTACGCCCTTGTTCTCCATACTTCCAATATTGGTAAAGATACTGGCGTATCCACTGCTCATCGGCAACGGGGCATCCAGGAGCATTTCGTTAACCTTTCTGCGATACAAATCCAGCTCGAAACTTAGCCTGTTCGAAAATAAGCCCAGTTCAAGGCCAAAATCGAACTGATGTGTTTTTTCCCACTGAAGTCCTGAGTTGGCTATACGTCCTATACCGATCCCAGTATTACGGGCTCCTCCAAAAATAACGTCATAATTGCCCATACCTGCCAAGGCACGGTACGCAGGGATTTCTGAGTTACCCGTAGCACCATAGCTTGTCCTCAACTTAAGGTTAGAAATAGCAGGTATATTCTTCATGAAGTTTTCTTCGGTAACTTTCCAGGCCAGTGCCGCCGAAGGGAAGAAGGCGTATTGGTTCGCTGCACCAAATTTCGAAGATCCATCCACACGCCCGGTAAAGGTCACCAGATACTTATCCATCAGACTGTAATTGACCCTGGCAAAGTACGAATTGAGTCCGTAGGCATTGGCAAAAGACGATGGAGCGCCAGCCGTTGCACCTGCTCCCAGATTGTTGTACTGAAAATAGGAATCAGAATAATTGGAACTGCTTGCAATGGCTTCGAAGCGGTCCACATGCTGCCACGACAAACCCATCATGGCGTTAACAGAATGAATTTTAGCAAAATCCTTCATGTACGTCAGATAATTCTCAAACTGCCAGGAATTATATCGGTTGTTTTTTACAGATGCGTTTCCGTTACTGGAGATATATTGCATCCCTGCGACCGCAGAGTAATCCTCGCGCTGATTAATCACGTTGGTACCTATCGTAGATTTAAATTCCAGCCCCTTAGCCAACTGTATGTTAGCATAAACGCTTCCCAGCATGGTTTGCGTTTTGAGGAAATATAACCGATCTGCGGCAACCCTAAGCGGGCTGTCACCACCTTCCATGCCCGGATAATCCCGGTTACTGGCCCAGGAGCCGTCGGCATACTTCACAGGAATAATGGGTAACGCCTCCAATACCTGCCTCATCACCACGATCCCCCCACCTCCAAGCTGGTCTATCTGCTTTTCATTTTGGTCTGTATACCCTAACGAACCGCCCACTTTCAGCCAGCTTTTTACCTGGCTATCGAAGACAAACCGACCTGCAAACCTTTTCTGCCAGGATTCCCTTACAATCCCATTTTCATTTCGATAATTCAGAAAAGCACCATAAGTTCCCTTTTCGTTTCCACCTGTCAATCCCAACTGATGGTTTTGAGTAATTGCCTTTTGAAAGGATTCGTCCTGCCAGTCTGTGTCGTATAATGGATTACCGCTGGCATCAAATAGTAATGGATTTGTTCTTTTTAATTTGGGATCCTGGTATTTCGTTCCTGTGGCCCAGCCTACGGGATCATATTTGGCCGCGTTGAGATAGGCTGCGTCCTCTACTGCCAAAAATTCCTTCGAATTAAGCACTGGTAATTTCTTAGGTGCCACACCAATGCTAAAATCAGTATCGTATGTAACCCGTCCACCGCCGGTTGTACCTCGTTTCGTCGTCACCATTATAACTCCATTGGCTCCCCTGGCTCCATAAATGGCCGTTGAAGATGCATCTTTTAAAACCTCAATGGAGGCGATGTCATTGGGATTAATGTAGTCAATGGGAGAGCTCCCATTCTGAAGGCCTTCGGAATTGAGGATCACACCATCGATAATATATAAGGGATTGTTGGATACGCTTATCGAGCTTGCACCCCGAATACGGATATTGGCTCTACCCCCGGGACGTCCGGAGTTGGAAGAAACGTTGACCCCGGTGATACGCCCAGACAGCCCCTGGTTGAGCGAAGACGCCGGCCGTTCCTGTAATGCCTCTGCCTTTACCGTACCTACAGCACCTGTCAAATCTGATTTGCGAACTGATCCATAACCTACCACCACTACTTCGTTCAGTGCATTTTCGTCGGGCTGTAAACTAATGGTCAATTGTGACTGCGTTCCAACCACGACCTCCTTGGATCCGTAACCTACAAAGCTAAAAACCAATATCGAGCGGTCGTCCGGCACCTCCAGCTGAAACCCGCCATCAACACCCGTTGAAGTCCCCCGTTGTGTACCTTTCACCACTACGCTTACGCCAGGCAGACCGTTTCCTGCCTCATCCGTCACTTTACCCGTTACCCCTTTGTCTATGGCGGCAGCCTGCCTGAGCGCTTGTATGTGTGCAATTTCCACCGGCGTCATCTCAAATGTAACAGCCTGTCCCGGTCGTTCAGTTTTTACTATTTCGGATACTCTGGCTTTACTTTCCGTAACGACATAAGTGTTTCTGCGGATCTTCTTGTATTTCAAGCCATTTTGACTCAACAGGTTGTCCAGGTTTTGCTCAATCGGCAAGTTCAGATTCAATGATTCAGAAGTGATTATCCCGGCACCGACCAGCCGGTCCTCAAACACGATTTCCACTTTGTAATGCTTCTGCAATTCCAGCAGGGCATTTTTCAGTTTCATCTCCCTCCTTACGGAAGAATATTGCTTCGACGTCGCAGCTACAAACGCGATACTCTGGGAGGTAGCAAGCTGCGAAAAAGATGTGGCGAATACCAGCCCCATTCCCATTCCCACCCATTGCTTTCCGGATAGATTTAAGTGCATAAGTTAAAGGTTTAAAGATAGATTAATTAGCAGATATCAATGTTGAATCACCGGAGGTTCTGAGCCTGAGGTCCAGAACCTCCGAAATCGTTTTGAGCAGATCCTCCGCGTTTTTGGTTTTGAAGTTCCCGGTGATGGTCCGATCCGCTATGGCTTCGTTAGCGAGTATTACCTTTTCACCAAAATTTTCCTCAATCATCACGCAGATTTCACGAAGCGAAGTGGCGTTGAAAACGTATCGCTGCTCCTTCCAGGCAGTTATATTCTCGGTATTTTGCTTTTTGTCCAACTGAATGGACCCACTCAGGTCTACCGTGGCAAGGTCACCAGGCTCCATGACCATTTTTTTATTCTCATTATCCTGCTCGTAATCTATCCGTACGCTGCCACTTTTGAGTGCTACCTTGGTGCCCCGGGCGCGTGAAAAAACTGAAAATTCGGTACCTAACACTTCTACCTGAAACCGATCCGAAGTCTTGACAATAAATCGCTTGTGGTCGTCCGTATGTTTTACTGAAAACTCGGCCTCTCCTGTTAAAAAAACCTCCCGGATTTTGGAACCGAATCCAAATCGCGGTGCTAATAATATGGAGTTTGAGTTCAGACTTACACGGCTTCCATCACTCAAATAGACATTTGCGGTTTGCCCGTATGCGGTCTGATATTTTTTGAATTGTATCGTATCACGAAACCACCATCCACAACTGGCAACCAAGGTGATGGAAGCCGCGATCAGCCATATTTTTCTCAACGGCCGTTCCTTGGTTTGCACCAATGGCTCAACTGCATCATCGGGCTCACGGCTATCGAACTGCATGTCCGTCTCCAAACGATGCAACAAGTGTTTAATAGCCAGATCCTGATCGGGAACGAACTGAGGAGACCGTGTTTCCCACTCCAAAAGCCATGTATAAAAGAGCTCATGGTTATCCGGATTTTTCAACCATTCATCCGTTTGCTTTCTTTCGAGCGGATTGGCGCGCCCTGCCAGGTATTCAAAAAGCGCATATTTTGATACAGGAGTTTCCATTTTCATTAGGGTCGGTTGTCTGAGGCTGCCCGGAGATTATTATAAACCAGTGAAGTGAATGGCAACTAAAATGCAGGGAAGCATCCATTCACTGTGAAGCGCGCTGCGCAGGTATCTGAGTGCCTTGGATATGTGCACTTCGACGGTCTTTGGCGATATGTGCAATTCGTCAGCTATTTCATTATACTTTTTACTTTCGAAACGGCTCATCAGAAATACCCGCTGGCATTGCATGGGCAGTTGCGCGATTATCTCATTGACTTTCAGAAAAAGATTATTGTAATGAATTTCAGCATCGGGCTGCTGGTGGTAGGTGGAAATATTGCTTTCTGAACCCGGTTCCAGTGTGTCCGTTTTACCAAACTCGCGACGCATGTAGGTAAAACATTCATTGCGTACCGACCTGAAAAGGTAACTGGTGTACGAAGAATTAATGTTTTCGTAAGCCCTGGTTCGGTAAAACTGGAAAAATACCTCACTCACCAGATCCTCTGCGATCTGCTTGGAGTACACAAACCGAACCGCATGGCTGCAAAGTGGATTGTAGAAGCGTCGAAAAAGTAATTCGATTCCTTTCGATGGATTTTGCTCGAAGGCATTTTTCAGAAACTGTGCAGAATCTATCTCTTTGAAATCCTGCTTCGGAGATACGAAGGGGGTTCCGCGCCTTTGCTCATCATGCTTTAAGGGATCGTTCATCTAGTCTTCCATTTTATAATAATGTTAAGACTTTTTTGCACATAAACCCCCTTAGTATTTTTTAAAAAAATTATTCTAGTCAAAAAAAAGAGGCTGTCTCAAAAAGGCAGTCTCTTTATTTTTTGAGAGGTATAAATTTTCTATTTTTTACGCAAACAATCTTTTGCATACTCGCTTGATTTTCTTATCTTTAGGTATAGAAAATAACGGAGATATGTCATCAAAACGGCCTACTTTCAAGCGTTACGATCAGCAGCAGATTATGCTGCTCCCCCCAAGTTTAGAAGAATTAGTTCCAAAGGATCATCCTGTTCGTGTTGTCAACGATGTGATTAACAGGATAAATATCGCACCGCTTAATGCAGCGTATCAAACAAAAGGAACTTCAAGTTATCATCCTCAGATGCTACTCAAGGTGCTGGTTTACGGCTATGTGAGCAATATTTATTCAAGTAGGAAATTAGAGGCCGCCTGTAAAGAGAGCGTTTACTTTATGTGGGTGAGTGGCATGAACTTCCCTGATCATAACACTATCAACAGATTCAGAGGGGTGCGATTGAAAGATGCTTTGCGAAGTATATTCGAGGAAGTGGTCCTGTTATTAGCTCAGGAAGGGCTTCTAAGTATTGAGGAAGTATATACTGATGGCACCAAAATCGAGGCCAACGCCAACCGATACACCTTTGTCTGGAAAAAAGCGATCCTGAGCAATAAGGAGAAAATGAAGAAGCAGCTGACCCAGATCTGGGAATATGCCCAGAGTCTTAATGATGGAGATGATCTTCCAGATCCACCTGATTTTACTACCATTGATAAAGAAAAGGTACAAGACACAGTCAATAAGCTCAATGAAGTACTAGGCAAAAAGGAAAATATCGACAAAAAGTTAAAAGCAAAACTTAACTATGTTACCAAAAACTATCCTACTAATATTGCCCGTTATGAAGCACAGGAGGCAATTTTAGGAGATCGAAACAGCTTCAGTAAGACGGATCCCGACGCTACCTTTATGAGACTAAAGGAGGATCATATGCGCAACGGTACCTTAAAACCGGCCTTCAACGTGCAAATATCAAGCTCCAATCAATACATCGTCAATTATACAATACACCCCAATCCGACCGACACCACTACATTCACGGATCATATCGCACAGCATGAAAAAAGCTTTGGAGTTGCCCCCAAAACGGTTACAGCAGATGCTGGATATGGGTCACAAGAGAATTATACCTTGCTAGAAAGCAAAGGGGTTACTGCTTATGTGAAGTATGGCATGTTTGACAAACAGCAAAGCTCAAACTTTAACAAAAAGCATCCATTCAGTGCAAACAAGCTGTTTTACAATGAAAAGAGCGATTGCTATATCTGCCCCATGGGTCAGCAAATGAATTATATCGGTGATAGCCACAGAAGAACCAGCACTGGCTTTATACAAACATCCAGAAAATACCAGGCTAAGAATTGTCACGCTTGCCCATTAAACGGAGCCTGTCATAAGTCAAAAGGCGACAGAATTATTCAGGTAAACGTGGAGCTAGAACGTCAAAAAAAGCAAGCTCACAATCTACTCAACAGCGAAGATGGAATTGCCCATCGGAAGAAGCGATGTCATGATGTTGAGCCCATCTTCGGAAACATCAAAGAGAACCATCGGTTCCGAAGATTTATGCTCCGTGGTAACGAAAAAGTTGCAATAGAGTGGGGTTTGATTGCAATAGCTCAAAATATAAGAAAGAAAGCGGCCTAAAATGCCCGGAAAATCGCGTCTCTTCGAGAAAATGGTCTAAAAAACCCGACTTCATCGTTCCTGAAAAAATATATCAATCAAATTCGGTAAAAAACCGAAAAGACCGCCTCAATACTTTTGAGACGGCCTCTTTTTTACTCCGTAATAATGACTGCCTATAAATTCTTTGCCTTCAGCTCCTTCACAGCATGGTTTGCCGCTCGTGCAGACAACGCCATATAAGTCAACGAGGGATTTTGGGTAGATGTTGACGTCATGGAAGCACCATCGGTTACAAATACATTCTTACAGGCGTGCAGTTGACTCCATTCATTTAGCATAGAAGTTTTCGGGTCTTTACCCATACGCACACCGCCCATTTCATGGATGTCGTTGCCAGGATTCCGATGTCCATCATGAGAACGGACATTTTTGAAGCCGGCATTGGTAAACATTTCCGACATCTGTTCAATATAGTCCTTGATCATCTTCTCATCGTTGTCATCATAGTCCACGTTGATTTTCAGCATTGGTATACCAAACGGATCCTTCTGTGATTGATCCAGCGCAACATAGTTTGTTTCCTTTGGAATTGTTTCGCCCATCATGTGTGAACCAACATTCCAATTGCCGTAGGTTGTCTGGGCCAAACTTTCCTTCAGAGACTTTCCCAACCCGGACCGATCGGAGTAGGTCTGTCTGTTGGCACTAAATCCGGCTGCATATCCCCTGAGGAAATCGGTCTCCTGCTTGTAGACATTTCTGAAACGCGGAATATAGCCACCATTGGGACGTCTTCCATCTGTCTTGGAATCAAGGAAACCTTCATATTGACCCGAAACACTCGCACGGTAGTTGTGAAAAGCAACGTATTTCCCCAAAACGCCACTGTCATTTCCCAGACCATTCGGAAAACGTGAAGAGGTCGAGTTCAACAAAATAAGATTACTGTTCAGGGCAGCAGCGTTTACAAATATGATATTGGCATAAAACTCGGTCATTTCTTTGGTATTCGCATCGATCACACGGACCCCGGTCGCTTTCTTTTTCTTATCATCATAAATAATCGAATGAACAACAGAATGTGGGCGAAGCGTCATATTGCCGGTTTTCATAGCCCAGGGAAGGGTGGATGCATTGCTGCTGAAATAACCCCCAAAAGGACATCCTCTTTCACACATAACACGGTGCTGGCATTTGGCACGGCCCTGATCCAGATGTATCTGCTGCGGATCCGTAATGTGAGCGGCACGTCCAATGATGATGTGCCTGTCCTTATACTGTTTACCTACCTGTTCTTTAAAATATTTTTCAACACAATTGAGGTCATGGGGAACCAGAAATTCTCCATCCGGCAACATATCCAATCCATCCTTATTCCCGGTGATCCCTGCAAACTTTTCCACATGACTGTACCAGGGCGCTATATCGTCGTACCCGATCGGCCATTCTACGGCAAACTTATCCCGCGCCGGGCCATCAAAATCGTATTTACTCCAGCGCTGTGTTTGCCTTGCCCACAGTAATGACTTACCACCTACCTGATACCCACGGATCCAGTCAAATGGTTTTTCCTGGATATAAGGGTGTTCATTGTCTTTGGCGAAAAAATGAGCCGACGATTCTTTGAAATTATAGCAACGACTGGCAATGGGGTTAGCCTCGGTCACAGCAAGCGGCAAGCGCTCGCGATGCTCAAACTCCCAGGGCATCATGTTGGATGTCGGATAATCTTTGATATGTTGCACATCACGCCCGCGCTCCAGCACCAGTGTCTTTAATCCTTTTTCGGTCAGTTCCTTGGCCGACCAACCGCCGCTTATTCCGGAGCCAATTACAATGGCGTCGTAGGTGCGGGCTTTTTTGCTATCTATATTGAAGTATGACATAGAAAATGATGGAGAATGGAGGATGGGGAGGAAGGAGGATGGGCCACGCCCAAGCAAATTCACTCGCCAAATCCAGTTGCTAACTTTGATGTAATCAGGAATAACGGACATGCGCTTTCTTCCTTTCGTCCTTCTTCCATTATCCCTTCTTAACCGGTACACAACCGTGGTAACGCGCAGGGATCATTTCGTAATGGGTGATGTTGGTCATCACGTATTCTGAGTTCATATAACCCTGAATGGTCAGGTTTTTCACCAGACTAAAAAGCGCTTTGGATTCTTCATCCGCACTTTTTTCAACGTCTTTCAAAAGCTGCAATTTCTGAACTCCAGAAGCTTCGGTGAAGGATTTGCCAAAGGTACTGATGCTTAGCTCATCCAGATTCGAAATCCCGCTGGCAAGACCTGCCTGTGTCTTTTTGTCGTAACAATCCGTTACCATTTTCTGCACGAATTTGTCTACACCCAGCTCACCGGCACCTGGTGTATCCGTTTTGGGAATGATTGTTTCCACTACGGCAAGCAATATCCTGGACTGATCCGCGGCTAACCATGTTCCTTTTTTCAAAGAATACTTAGTCCAGCCCGATGCCCATGCAGGCAAACCGGCCATTACGCCTATGGACAAAGCCATATTTCTGAGGGCAACCCGTCTTTCCATATTTATTGATTATTACAGTTCAGAATGTGGTGAATCGTGCGCTTGTTGGTCGTCGGCTATCAGCTTTACCCGTTCGCCGGACAAAATCGCTTTCTATTTTAGGTAAATTAAAGATAAAATTTTGTCACTTTCATGAATACCATTACTAAGTTCAGGAATGCAACAATGTTAAACAAAACTAGATCTTTCTCTCATTCAACAATATTTATTTCCTGAATTACTCTTCCAGAAAATCCAGATCACGTCCGTGCGTTTCAGGAACGGTCAGTATACAATAAAGACCAATAAAAAAGCAGATTACCCCGACCAGAGCCCCCGAGTTAATTGTAGAAAAGGAACCTTTGAATCCTGCAAACAGGGTCGTCATGAGCACTACAGTTCCTCTTACCATATTTGGGATAGTTGTTGCTGCGGTCGCCCTTAGATTGGTACCAAACTGCTCTGCTCCGATGGTAACAAACATAGCCCAGTAGCCAATACCAAAACCCAGAAAGCCGGCTACTGCATACAAATGTGCAGCTTTGTTGATCCCGCCGTACAAGTAAACCCCGCTGAAGACTAACGTAAAAAGCATTAAATAAAATACAGCACGTTTTCGGGATTCAAGCCAGTGACTCAAAAACCCACTGCATAAATCACCTATGGATAATCCCACATAACACCACATGATCGACAACCCCGGCTTAACGGCTTCCGTAATGCCTAATGCTTTGCCAAACTCGTTGCTGAATGTGGCCAAAATTCCGATCACAAACCAGGTGGGAAGCCCAATGCCGATGCATTTCAGGTACCTTATGAGCCTGTCGCGATTGGTGAAGAGCGAGAAGAAATTTCCTTTTTCTATATGTTTCTGATTTTTCAAATCTTTGAATATACCCGACTCAAAAACCCCGATCCGAAGCAAAAGCAATGAGATGCCCAAACCACCCCCAATAAAATAAGCATACCGCCAGTCGAAAAACTCAACCGTAAAATAGGCTACAACTGCTCCAAGCAAACCAATGCCTGCAACCAGTGAGGTTCCAATAGCACGCAGATGCTTGGGCAGAATTTCTGAAACCAACGTGATACCGGCACCGAGCTCCCCGGCGAGGCCTATCCCGGCTATAAATCGCAAAATTTTATAAGTGGTAGGATCCTGAACAAACCCACACGCGATGTTGGCCAGTGAATAGGTAATGATTGAGCCAAACAAAACGGACAACCGTCCCTTTTTATCGCCCAAAACACCCCATAAAATACCTCCGATCAGCAACCCCGTCATTTGCCAGTTGAGAATGCTGGCTCCAACCTTGGAGATATCCGCCTCCGACAAACCCAAGGAAGCAAGACTGGGCAGACGGACAATACCAAAAAGCAGAAGGTCATAAATATCGACAAAATAGCCAAGTGCGGCTACAATGACCGGGGCACTGAATAAATGTGAAAAATTGGAACGTGGTGTTGCAAGCGTGGTCATTGAACAAATTAAGGGTTATATAGGAAGTTAATATTTTAAGTCGGATGTCGGCTGTCGGCTGTCGGCTGTCGGCTGTCGGCTGTCGGCTGTCGGCTGAAAAGCAATTCGTTTTGATTTCTAATAGTTCAAGAATTACGGCATTTTGTGTTTTCTATTGAAGTAAAGTTTTTGTGACGGCAAACATACTTCAAACCAACATAAGATTTCGTTTTTAGTACGATAACAATTTTTTCAGAAAGGCAGGATAGCTTGTTCCATCCAGGCCGCCGCCACCATTTGTAATGCTGTCGCCAAAACACACAAGTCTGCGGCAAGGCATCTCCAAGCTTTTGAGTTTTTCATAAATCGCAACAGCCATGGTTCGGTACCCGTCTTTGGTGGGGTGTACTCCATCGCTTTTGTTGCTGTTCGCCATATTCTGAATGAGACTGCTGCTTTCTTCTCCGATGTTACCAACAGCCGCAAAAATGTGATGCATATCCAGGAAGTGTAGCTTATACGCCTCTGCCACGGCTTTTATCCTGGCATTGACCATATCCATCCTTCCTTTGTGACCTTCATCACCATAAAACTCCTTAGGGTGGCGCGTGTAAAGATAAGGCTCATACACCGGAAGAATTGACATGATTAAAATCTCACTTTTTACGGCAAGGATCATTTCGATTATCTTCCGCAGGTTTTTTTCATATTCCGGAAGCAACACGTGTTTACGGCTATTCATATCATTGGTACCAATCATCAGGATGGTCAGATCGGGTTTATGGGCCAGGCAGTCCGTTTGTATCCGCCCAAGCAGATCGACGGTATTATTCCCTCCTATCCCTGAATTGATGATGAAGGTCTTTTCCTCTGAGGTATCTGCAACAGCCCGCTTTTCAGTGAGTGTGAGTGAGGTAGCTGCCAATGTGGTTTGCAGAAATAGTCTTCTTTTCATGTGATTGTAAATATCCTGCCGAATGTGAGTATCCCCGTGGAAAGTTTTCAAGATTAGAGCCAAACTCATCTTTATGGCAAACAGTGCCTCCTCGGATCCGCCGGGGTTTTGAAGTGATTAAATCAGGCTGAAAACCAAAGCTGCCAGAAATTTCTGGCAGCTTTGAAAATGTATGTTAAAACTCAAGTTTCTGCTTATCCTTAAGCAGTTGTTCGCGTAATTTGGCGTAATCAATATCCTGTACAGCCACTTTGTTATCGATGGCTTGCACCGCTGCACTGGCTGCGCTTTGACCTAAAATCATAAATACGGGCTCCATTCGAATGGACCCAAAGGCTATATGTGAGCTGGACATGCATACCGGCACCAGCAAGTTTTCGCAATCCTCCTTTTTTGGAACAAGCGAACCATAAGAGATGCTGTATGGATTTTTAGGGTGGACGCCAATATCACCTTCATTTTGAACGAACCCGTCATCTTTTACATAACGCTGGGCATTGTGTGAATCGAGTGAGTAAGATCCCATACCTACCGACTGCGTCACGGCTTTTTTTCCAAGCGTTTCGTTTTCTGTCATGACCTCCTTGCCGATCATGCGACGTGCTTCCCGAACGTAAATCTGATGTGGCCAGCCGCCGTTATCCTTGAATTCATCTTTTGGCAAACCCCATTTGGACATCTCCGCCCGAACATCGGCAGGTACATTGGCATCGTTGGTCAGATAGTACATCAGGCCTTTCTGATACAGTTCATGTTCTTTGATAATTTCCTTTCTTCTTGCATAGCTCGCATCCGGATAGTCGTAATTCTGGCCGATAAAGTCGGTACTGAACGGGCCGTGGTTGTTGGTGTCCGTTTTTTTGTTTGGTATCGGATCGTACTTCTGGAATGTTTCTGTCCAGCCTGCTTTATACACCCTTGCCAGCAGCTCATATTTGGCAGGGTCGTATCCGGCAGGTTTTGGGAAAGGTATGCGGTTGTCGGGATTTGACGATAAACACATACGGAAGCAATAGGCCTGAATTTTATTGTCTCCATCACCATTTTTGCCAATCGGCTCATTGGAAACATAAGGCAGCAAACCACTCTTAGGGTCTCCCGCTATTTTATAAGGGCTTACATCCTTCTGAAAATAATGCTTGTGCTGAAACACGCCAGCCTGAATACCGTTCCATTGCTCATTGTAAACGCTGTTTGCCTCACGGCCAACATGGTATTTTACACCAGCTGCTGCCATCAGGTCGCCCTCATAGGTCGCATCGATAAACATCTTTCCTGTAAATACCTTTCCGCTGAGTGTTTTGAGCGAAACAATTTTGCCATCCTTTTTCACAACACCGTTGGCACGATCCAGCCATTCATCCCGGTAAATCTTCACTTTGTTTTCTCGTACAAAATCCTCAAAAACCTTTTCAGCAATGCGGGGTTCAAAGATCCACATCGTGCGATCCACACCATCCATGGCAGGTGTACCCTGGCCTTTGTTGCCGTACTCCGATTTCTTTTGCCACTTCCAGGTTTCAGGCTTATCGTACTCCATAAACACCCGGTGGTAAAACTCGCGGGCCAATCCGCCAATCACCGCTTTATTACCGGTATCTGTAAAACCCAGGCCACCTGAAGAGAGGCCTCCCAAATGCTTGTCCGGCGATACCACCAACACCGTTTTACCTTGTTTGATCACCTGAACAGCGGCCGTTACAGCCGCACAGGTGCCCCCGTAAACGATGACATCAGCCGTGTAGGCGGCATTATTGTCTGATTTATCAGCCTGACATGAGGTGAAAATTCCTGATAGAAATGCAAGCACAAGGCAAGCAAAAAATTGTTTCATATTCATTAAAGGTTTATTGGGGATTATTTAAAATTTGGAACCATCAATACGGCATCCGCGAAAACGAGCCCGTCGGCGTCTTTATTGGAGATCTCGACAAAAGGTTTCTGCCCTTTTTGAATATCGTACGTCCCCAGTAAAACCCACTCACCGGAGGTCTGCCCTACCACTTCAATATCGGCCGCTTTCAAAGTGACATCCTTTTTCACTTTACCGTCAGACACAACCACTGAAATACTGGAAGACAATCCCTGCAACTTAGGAAAGTAAATATAAGCGTCATATTTACCGCTTTTAGAAACGACCGGATTGAAACGCACAGATCGCAAGCCCGAAGCGGCTGCCTCCGAAGACAGCAAAGAAGGGCCGTAACCACCGCGCTTCACCGTTTTCCAGGTTCCAGAAACGGTCACTTTATCTTTATCCTCATTGTCTGCAATAACATGTTGTATGGTCGCATCTACGAGTGGCTTTGACACCAGGCGATCACGCAGTTTGGTCACATTCAGTTTTTGAACATTGACTTTCGCATCGATAGCCATCGCGGCTGCTGTGGCTGCTGACTGTGCCAGTACCATAAAAACCGGCTCCATCCGGATTGATCCGTAAGCAATGTGTGTAGCCGAAAGGCATACCGGCACGAGCAGGTTACCACATTCCTTTTCTTTTGGAACGATGGCCTGGTAAGAAATGGGGTAAGGCCCAAAACCGCCCACTTCCACATTGCCTTCGTTTTTCACCATGCCATTCACCACCAGACGCTGAATGTTGTGCGAATCCATGGTGTAAGCAGCCATTCCGACGCCGTCTTTGACAACTTCTTTCCCTTCACAATTAGCCTGTGTCATCACGTAGTTTCCCACCATGCGGCGTGCTTCCCGGATGTAGAGCTGTGGGGACCAGTTGCCGCTGTCGGTATACTCGTCTTTCGGATAACCCCATTTCAGCATCTCATTCCGAAGCTCCTGAGGCACCCTAGGATCGTGCCCCACAAAGTACAGAAGTCCTTTAGTGTAAACTTCATGATCTTTGATCACCCTTGCTCTGGTGGCATAGTCGCCATCCGGATATTCGTAGTTCATGCCGATCATATCGGTCGAGAATCCATTCCGGTTATTGATGTCGGTTTTGCTGTTGGGCATCCTGCTCCAGATGAAGTAGTCATTGAGGGTTTTACGTTCCGGTTGCTTGTTCATTAACCTCACCAGCAGCTCATAACGTGAGGCGTCGTAAGCATCGGGCTGTGTAATAGGTATCTGATTGGCAGGATCGGATGTCAGACAGATCCGGTAATTGTAAGCCTGGGCTTTTCTGTCACCGGTTCCGTTAGGGAGTAGTTTTTCATTTGAAATCCCCCACAACAATCCGCTTTCCGGTTTGCCGGGAATCTTATAGGGATCAATTCCGTTGGGAAACTGATGCCCGTCCATAAGCTGTACACCGTTGATTGTCTCGTTGTAATCCGCATTGGCTTCTCTGCCTACGGCATAGGAAACCCCGGCCCGGGCCATCAGATCGCCTTCATACGAACAGTCTATAAACATGGATGCTTCGATTGTCATGTTTGTAGAAGCCTCGGGCTTCACACTGTTTTCCAAGGAGATGGACTGGATATTCGATCCCTTTTTACTGGCTGAAACGATCCTGGAATTATAAGTGACCTTGATACCGGCCTCATCGAGATACTGCTGCAGATACTTTTTAGCCACATGCGGCTCGAAAATCCATTGCTCAAACTTGCCATAGTGCTTGCCAATTCGCCGGTAGAAATCAAGGGAAAGGCCAGATATGGCATATTTATTTCCAATGTCGGTTTGCCCCAGTCCTCCGGAAGTCATTCCGCCCAGGTGCGTTCCGGGCTCAATCAGCATGACGGACTTACCCATTTTTTTAGCGGTGTACGCGGCGATGACACCAGCAGCGGTTCCTCCGTAGATGCAGATATCCACTTTGGCCGGGGTTTCAGTTTTGGACTGAAACCCCGACGAAACGAATGTAGTGATACAGGCGACAAGCACCAGGATTATTCTCATTTCGGGCTTTTTTAATTTAAACAAATATTAATACACAACGACTTAATAGCCAGGATTTTGATCGGTGGCCTTAATTGCCTTATTGTAAAGCAATTCAGAATTTGGGATGGGCCAAAGCATGTGTTTGTCAGCCACCACAATGTTCTTCACTTCAAGGATGCGTTGTTTGGCAATGCCAAGTCTTTTGAGATCATTCCAGCGCTTGGCTTCATACATTGTTTCGTAGCCTCGTTCCTGTACTACTTTATCAATAAAGGAAGTAAGGGTTGGGAAGTCGGCAAGTTTGAAATCTACTGCGGATGGAGTTTTAGAAGGTAATCCATATGCCCGACGGTGGACCTTATTCAAGCTCTCAAGTGCTTCCGCGGTTGGCGCGTTGGCAGCACGCGCGTCAGCCTCGGCATGAAACAGCAGCAGATCGGCAAATCGGTACCACGGAAAATCATTTCCTGCGCCAGCTGTGGCAGCTTGGTCACGGTATTTTCTAAACAAGCATGAACTGGTTCCCAAACCGATATCTACATTGTATAGAATGTGGGCCTTGCGAAGGTCTTTATTGTCCCATTTTTTGACAAAAGAATTGGAGGTCGAATCGGTGTACTGAGCGTAAACGCCACCAGGGCCGTAGTAATTGTAAGGGCCTATTTTCCTATGCGCATAACTGACCAGCCCAAATCCCTGCTGACGCGAGTACTTGAAGTAAAATATTTCCTCTGTTGTGTTAACGACCTCGGGACCATATATCTTCTGAAAATCCTCCGAAACACTTACCTCTACAAGGGAATATTTATTGCCATCAATTACCTCTTTGGCCTTTGCCTTTGAAGATGCCCAATCCTGCTTGTACATGTATACCTCGGAAAGAAGCGTTTTTGCAGCCCATTTTGTGGGCCTGCCAATGTCTGCAGGATTGTCAGGCAAGCCTTTCTCAGCTTCCAGCGCATCTTTCAATATTTGTGCGTAAACATCGTCTACACTTGCTCTGGGCACGTCTGCAACGGTCATGTTTTCTTCGGTGCGTAAAGGTACACCCGACCAGTTCCGAACCATAGCAAAATAGATCAGCGCACGCAGGTATTTCGCCTCGGCAACAAAGGAGGTTTTTTCAGCATCGGTCATACTTGTTCCCTTGGGTACATTGCTGATCACCAGATTGGCATTCCGGATGGACTGGTAAAAATTATCCCAGATCACTCCCACCCTGTTAATATTGGTGTTATCGAGCCCCTGATACAGGCTGACCGGCGTTTGGGTTCCTCTTGAATTACCATAATCAGCGAGTCCTTCCAACTGAGCGGGATAATTTGTAGACAAACCGTTATCGCTCCGCATAGGCCCGTAAATTGCGTTCACTGCCGCCTTGGCTTCGGCGGAAGTGTTGTAAAAATTTTCTGACGCCAATGACTTAGGCTGCTCCTCAAGTAAATCCGAGCACGCAGTTAAAGTGATCGCCAAAATCAAAAATGGGAATATCTTATTCATAATTATATGTCATTAACCATTGTGATAACTAATTTCAAAATCCAACCCTAACGCCTACTGTTGTCGTTTTGGCAGCGGGATACACATAATGATCCACGCCCTGAATAATTGAGTTTCCACTTCCGTAGGAATTCACCTCAGGATCATACCACGAATATTTGGTAAAAGTGATCAGGTTCTGGCCGCTTATATATACCTGAGCCCGGGTCATCCACTTGATGTGCAATTTGGAAATTGGCAAATTGTAGGTCAGCTGGATATTTTTAAAGCGCAGATACGAACCGTCTTCAACAAAACGATTGGACATCTGAGCCTGGGAAGACGTCTTAATAACAGGATATTTTGCGTTGGTATTGGTAGGCGTCCAGTGATTCAAATAAATATCACGGGTCATATTCAATGCCTGCCCAAAATCGTAATTCTGACCCTGAGAACTCAGATTGAAGATATCATTCCCTTCCGACCCCTGAATAAATACATTCAGATCAAAGTTTTTGAAAGACATCGACGAGTTGAAGCCATAGGTAAATTTGGGATTTGGGTTTCCGATGATCCTTTTATCGCCCGCGTCACGGCTACCGCTGTTATTAAAATCTTCATAGGCAATCAGGCCTTTTTCATCATATCCTTTCTCCACGTAACCGTAAAATGACCCCAATGGGTACCCCTCACGCAGGATATTCACATTATCGCTCACCGCTGCACCAACGGCGCCACCCAAAATATCGTTACCGCTATACAGCTTCACAACCTTATTCTTATTGATAGAGATATTGGAGGCGATGTTCCATTTGAACGCACCTTCAAGCACTGCCGCGTTTACACCAAATTCAAAACCCTTATTTTGAATTTTACCCACATTCTGGATGGTAAAAGTGTACCCTAGCGAAGATGGCAATGAAACGTTATTCAACAAATCACGCGTGTTTTTGATGTAATAATCGGCAGTTAATGTAAATCTGTTATTCAGGATGCCAAAATCAATTCCAATATCTGCCTGAGCCGTTGTTTCCCATTTAAGCGGGCCGGCAAGCCGGGTGCCCGGAGCATAGGACGTATTCAAGGCATCCCCAAAAACAACCTGCCCGGACGCCAGCTGATTTAATGTAAAATAAGGGCTGATGGATGTATTCCCTGTTTCGCCATAGCCTGCCCTGATCTTCAAATCGGAAATAAAGGGAATATCTTTAATAAAGTTTTCCTCAGATAATCGCCATGCCAATGCAGCCGATGGGAAATAACCCCACTTCTGACCTTCACTATAACGGGATGATCCGTCGGCCCGAAAGCTTACAGTCGCCAGAATCCTGTTGTTGAAGGTATAATTTACACGTGCAAGATAGGACAACAAAGACCACTTGGAATAGGAGGAAGAAGGCACACCCTGGGTAGCCGCAGCACCTATATCATAAGTACCCTGATTGTCGCTGATAAATCCGCTGCCAGAGGTTCTGAAAGTAGTTTGCAGAAAATCCTGATACGTAAACCCTGCCACAGCTGATACACTGTGTTTGTCAAAATCCTTCAGATAACTGATTGTATTTTCGCTCAGAAAGTTGCTGATCTGTGCTGTACCGATGGTTGCCGAACCTTTGGAATTGACAAATTTTGTGGTTGTGTAACCATCTTCTCTATCATCCGTATTTTCAATACCCGCCAGTGTTTTTATCTGCAATCCCTTTATCGGCTCAAACGTTACGGCCGCATTTGCCAGAATCTTATTCGAGCGAATTTTATCGGTAAGCTGATACATGTAATTCAATGGATTGGTGATCACGTTGGACCCCCATGAGTAGGCTTCGGCGAGACGTGAATAACTTCCATCAGGCAAGGTAGGAGCAATAGTAGGATACCCCGACAACATCGCAGACATGAGCGAACCTCCCCGGTTGCCTCTTTCCGAGTTCTTTCTGTCAGAATCGATGCGGCTTAGGATAGAACTCAAATCGAATTTGAACTTTTTCCCAATGTCTGAACTCAAATTAAGTCTTATTGCATTACGTACATAATCACTTCCGATTACAATTCCGTCCTGACTAAAATTGCTGGCAGAAACGGCAAATCGTGTTTTATCACTACCACCGCTAACGGTTAGCGAATGATTTTGAACCGGAGCCTTCTGGAAAACCAGATCCTGCCAATCGGTTCCTTTTCCAAAACCTTTGATCTGATCGGCGGTGAAATGGGGGGCTAATCCGTCATTAGCAGCCTGCTCATTGTAAAAATTGGCATATTCGGTAGCATCCATCAGCTCGATTTTCTTACGAACAGTCTGAACGCCATAATAGCCATCATAATCCACATTTACTTTCCCGGCTTTTCCACGTTTGGTGGTGATAAGCACCACGCCATTCGCTCCCCTAGAACCATAAATAGCGGTGGCAGAAGCATCTTTCAGTACCTCAATGGATTCAATATCGGCATTATTGAGCAGGGTTGGATTGCCCGAGTATGGGAAACCATCGACCACGTAAAGTGGCTCATTGCTCCCCTGAATGGAATTTGTACCCCGGATCCGTACGCTGATCGGACTTCCGGGCGCTCCGGTATTTTGAGAAACATAAACACCCGCAGCACGTCCCGCGAGCGATTGGATGAGGTTGGTAGCTGGATAAGCATTGATGTCCGCCGCTTTTATGGAGGCAACCGATCCGGTCAGATCACTCTTTTTCACCTGCCCGTACCCGATCACCACTATTTCCTGCAGGGACTTGTCTTCAAGAGCCATGTTCACCATGAGCACGGTTTGGCCTCCCAATACAATCTCCTGAGATTTATAGCCAACAAAGCTAAATACGAGCACGGCGTTAGCCACAGACGCGTCCGGAAGTTCCAGCTGAAAATCACCCTTACCGGATGTGGTGGTACCTATTTGCGTTCCCCGCAGTACGATACTCACCCCAGGCAGGCCTTGGCCCGACTCGTCAAGTACCTTCCCAGAAACGTTCCTTTTGGGGGCCTCAATCGAAGGAACGATTTCCTCCGCTTTCCCCTGTCGTCTCAAAATGATGATCTTTCCCGAAACTTCATAGTCCAGTCCGAGGGGTGTCAGAATCGCATCCAGTACTTCAACCAAAGGCTTGTCCTTTGCCGAAACATTGATTCTTCTGCCCGATTTTATCAATTTCGAACTAAACACAAATCTTACATCGGCTTGTTTTTCTACCTGATTGAGGATTTTTTTCACCTCACTTCCATTGGCCATGATAGAGATTTTCTGTCCGAGTAGAGACTGTGCATTGCTGTCATGCGCATAGCCGGAGCCAATGAAGCAAAGCGCAAAAATGAGTTGGGTGGCTGTTATACGCATCGTCCATTGTAATACCTGCTGGTATTGTAGTCGTTTTTTCATAGATTTGACTGTTTTGTTAAGTTTTAAAAAATTTTGCAAAACGAACCCCTGCCTCCGTATGGAGGAGCAACTGATGACAATCTTGTGGGGCGATTACGGAGCCGGTGATGCGGGAACATCGCCGGCTCTTTCTTTTAGGTAACTATTGTTTCTCGATAGATTGACTTGGTTTGGTTAGTATTAAATTATTAAGTTGTTACATTATCGTATTACTGAGCAAGCAACCCGGTATTGATTGTCGCCCGCGACCCCGGTTAATTCTTAATTGTCGACCGCGACCCCGGTTAATTCTTAATTAATTCCTGCACCCTTCGCTATGGATCACGATCTGTCCATCGAGCACTTCGTAGGTCGCTTCTACTGCTTTGCAGATGATCATAAGCTTTTCGTTGAGAGGCTGATTATCCAGTGTGGCGGTTAACGGGCAGTCTTTCAATAGTTCGGCATCATATAAAATGTCAACGCCGTAGGCAATCTCAATGGCCCCAAAAACTTCACTCACGGGTGTATCTTCAAAGGAGAAATGAGGGATCTGATCTTTCGGTAAAATGATTTCAGGCTTTTCAACGAGTGTCTTCACCATACGTACCTCATCCCGTTTGAATATCATTTTCTGGTTAGGAGAAAGCACCAGACCTTCCAGACGATTATTTCCGACTTTCTGAACTGCATTGGGGTCTGATTTTGAAAACACAGACACCCGCCCCGATTTTACTTCTACCGTGACCTCCCTCGACGAAGCCAGCGCCCTGACCGTAAAACTTGTCCCTAACACTTTCGTTACCAACTCATTGGCATAGACAAAAAATGGTCGACCCGGATTTTCGGAAACGTCGAAAAACGCCTCTCCTACCAGAAATACCTCCCGGGTGTCACCCTTAAAGTGCTTCTCATATTGGATGTAACTACCAGGAGTAAGCGTTACCGTACTTTTGTCGGCAAGCTCTACCCGCATAGGAGTCTGGGTTTCATTGATTTTTTTAATAAAACTGCTTTGGGGTTGGGGAAATACTTCGGTTGCTACCGCAGTGCGCTGTGTTGAGACGGTAGAGAAATAGGATCTCGAAAATATCCCCGCCAAAATCAGGATAGATACGGAGGCAGCCACCCTGAACCAAACGGTTCTAAAAAAAGGTATGACTGGTGTATCAATATCTGAAATGTGCGCTGGAAGTGGCTGATTGAGTCTTGCTATCGTTTGCTTAACCGACTTGTCGATTTCTTCATCCGAAATCTGATTTTCCAGGACTTTCAATGAAAGTACAATTTCCCTCGCCTGGCAGGCCTTTTCATTAAAAACAGTACTTTGCTTCAACCAGGCAGTCCATGCAGCATCCGTTTCCCGTGTTGGGGAAAGTACCCACTGTCTGAAATAACCATCCCAGACCAGATCTTCCACGGCAAAATGATTGTATTTATCCATCATAAATTTGTGCGTCTATGATAGGATAGACCAAAACATGAGCCGGATACCAATTAATATTGATTTATTTCTAAAAAAAATATAATCCGCTCTTTTCAGGGAAGTTAACGACTACGGCCTACAATAGCCACTGGATCATTAAGAGTGTGGAAATTAGCACTTTCCAGTGCTTTTTCATCTGCTTGATAGCAATCTGAAGCAAATTTGAAACGGTTTGCGGCGTGATGTCCATGACTTCGGAAATCTGGTTGCGGTCCATTTCCTGAAAATACCTCAAATAGATGACTTCCTTTTGTCGCCTGGGCAATTCATCCAGCAATTGTTTTAACTGTTCGGAGCGAACCAACGATGTTTCGTTTTCGATATAGGTTTGCTCTACCGAAAACTCAATTTCGAAAGTCCCATCCGACTCTTCCAGCGATTCGTCGCCTACCCAGCCTTTTGAGGTAATGCTTCGGTGCATCAGCCTGCGAAGGGAAGCCATCATGTACGGCCTAACCTGGGCATCTCCATTAAGATTTCCCCGCTTTTCCCAAAGTATCAGAAAAAGGTCCTGAATACAATCTTTAACAAACTCCTTATCCTTGGAGAATTTACTTCCGTATTGAAAAAGCGACCGAAAGTGTGAAGTCATGAGCACATCAAAAGCCTCAGTGTCGCCGGCAAGAAACCGGCGCCAGAGCGCATTTACATCCGTAAAGTCTTTTGAATGGTCCCGGAGATTCATGAGTTCGGGGGTCTTTTTAGCAACTAAAGACAAAATTATCTAAATAATACCATAGAAGGTGCAATTTGATACCATAATTCCGAATACCGATGTTTAAAATACAGGAAAACTCGCGCAACGGAAAACCACAACAGCCGGTTATGGAGCTCTCTCGAATTACAATTGACGAAAAAATATGCAATGGACGTCCATGTATCCGACATATGGGCATTACGGTAGCCACTGTGATTGAATTTATTCTGACGGGTGAATCCTGGGAAGTAATTTTGGATAATTATCCGATGCTCGAAACCGCCGATCTGGAGGCATGTGTTCAATTTACACTTGAAATAATGAATCATAGCCATACAATCCGCCCTATACCTTTTGCCGCATAATTTTTACAAAGACTCTGTCGAAGGAATAGATTAGATCTTATAACAATTAGCCACTTAAAACCTCTAAAACCGGTTTTTTTCATTATAGGTAAGGTGTTCGGCGGATTACAAACCCGTCTACAACAGGTTGATGATACTACCCCTCAACAATCCACACCCTCTTTCCAGCGCCAATTCACCATTGTTTCAATAAAAGCCACTTTTCAGCCAGCCGGAAATATCAGCCTGAACTCCATTCCCTTTTCGGTATTCGACCTGACCGATATCTCGCAGGCAATCGATTTGGCAAGATCACGGATCAGATGCAGCCCCAGGCCCGTCTTGATACCAATGGCCGCGCTATCATCATATAAGGCATTCAGTTGCTGAGCAGATGCTCCCGGACCATTGTCGGTAATGACCAGTACGATACGATCTTTTTCACACCTCGCTTCCCATCGGATGCTTGCAGCTGGCACATGTTTAAGAGCCTTTACTGCATTATTGGTAAGATTTTGCATGATGATTTTCAGATAATCTTCATCCGTCAAAACATGGAGCGCATGGGCATTCGAAAAACTAAAAGTCACATGGGGAACACCTGTAAAAAACTTTTCTATGTAATCAAACAAATCCGCTACCGCTACGGATCTGGACTGTGGTGTAAAATTATCCATCTGCCCCTTACTCCATAGCAACATAGATTCCATATTTTCCAGCAACATCTCAGCTGATTCTGTAATACGTTTCTGATGCTTTTCAGCGATTTCAGGCGCAAGCAGGTCGGGCTCTTCCTTCTGAAGGTGCAGGAAGTTGACCAGATTGGCAACCGGACTTCGCAGGTCATGGCTCAAAATAGCGAAAAATCGCGCCTTTACCTTGTTGGCCTGATCCAGCTCGGCGTTCACCTGTAATAGTTGCTGATTAGCCCGCTTTCGGGCAACGTTTTGCCAGTAAAGCAATCCACCGATGGCCGCAATCATCAAAAGGCCCGCAATAAGACCCATTCGCTGTTTACGCTGATTTTCCAGTTCGAGCTTGTTGATCTGTATCTGCTTGTCACGAAGCTCTATTTCACGTTTACCCACCAGTCCTGCAATCCTGTTTTTATTCTCCTGCGAATAAAGAGAATCCTGTACCTTCTGATAGGCCCGGAAATTGATATAAGCACTTTTATAATCGCCCGTTTCCGCTTGTATTTCAGCTAGTGCTCCTGTAAAATGTGCCCTGGAACTCACCTCACCTGTCTGCTCTCCAAGCCTGATCGCTTTTGTAAGATAGATCCTCGCAAACGCTATAAGTTGTGAATGGGAATAACCTTTTGGAGGATTAGATTTTTGCAAGGATGCCTCCTGAAACGCAATACCAAGATTCCCAAGGTTATGAACAGCCAGCAGATGCCTTGGATTTACTTCATTCCACAACTTTTCCGCTCTGAAACCAAAGTAAAGTTTGGTGGTAAAATCTTCTCCCGCCAAAATAGAAAGGTTGGAATAAGCCTTTGCCAGCCCCTCGATGTCACCGGATTTTTCCAGTAATGGAATGGCCTGATCGTAAAAGATTTTCGCCTGGTCTACCTCTTTCATTTCTGTATAGACTGATGCAATATGGCCCAGTGCGTTTCCAATATCTCTCAGAGAATTGACCGATGGATCACCCCGATTCTGTTTACGTAATCCGAGGCTCTTGAATCCGAAATCAAGCGCTTTTGGAAAATTGGATTGAGCGAAATAGATATGTGAAATATTATCGTAACATAACGCGATCAGGTTATCGTCTTTGAGTGCTTCTGCTATTTTCAGTGCATCGAAATAGTATGCCGCTGCCTTCGTATAATTGGATTTCAGGTTTTGTTCGGCGGCTCCAATGTTATTCAACACCGAAGCCAGATTTACCTTATCACCTGCAGCCTTGTGGATTTTATAGGCCTTTTTATAAAAAAACATACAGGAATCGTAGTGTCCCTTATCCGCGTATGCCCTGCCCATATTTAAGCTGAAGGCTCCCATGGCGCGTTGCCATTTAATCGCCGTTGCCAGTTCCAAGCCGTTTTGACTATAAACCAGCGCCTTATCAACGTCGATAAAAAAGTACTCATCTGAAATTCGTTTGAAAACCCGCACCCTGATCGAGTCGTTGCTGATACTGGGAATCTCATTCAACAGGGAATCTACAAGGGCCTTCCCCTGCTTTTGACCAAAGCAATTCACAACGACTAAAAAGATGAGAATAACGACCAGCCGGATTTTCATAAATCATTTATTTCAGACGGGTCAGCACGTCCTTGTAACTGCGGCCCACAGGCAGTGTAAAATTGCACAAAAAAACCTCCTGGGACGTGATCCGTTCGATGTAATGGCGCTGTACGGCATAGCTCCTGTGAATTCTCAAAAAGGATTGAAAAGCAGTTTCTGCCAACAGATTCCCGATTGAAGACAGTACGGAATACTTTTTTCCTGTGGTAACGATGCGCGTATAATCTTTCAATGCTTCGAGATATATGATGTCGTGCAGATTGAGCTTGATCTGCTCATGCCCGTCTTTGATAAAAACGGTATTAATGCTTCCGAGGCTGTATTCGAAGAGCTGGGCCTTTCTTTTAAGTTCAAAATAATTTTGCACCCGGGTCATACAGTGATCGAAACGCTCCTTTTTTAATGGCTTAACCATAAAATCAAATGCTTCCATTTCAAAACTTTCCGCAGCGTAATCGGGATAGGCCGATATAAAAATACAAACAGGGATGCTCATCAACCTGCTCCTGAACTCCAACCCGTTCAGGTCGGGCATATCTATATCACTCAGCAATACGTCCACCTGAATCATTTCCGCTATCGACAATGCCTCGGTGGCAGACGAAAACACACCCGCGACATTCAGAAAAGAACATTTTTTCACGAAAGCCAGCGTGGTCAGACGGTCAACCTCGTCATCGTCAATGATCATGCAGGATAATGGAGTCGGCGCCATGTTTCAGAGTAGTTTTTCGGGTTAAATATACGTAAAACCGGTTGTTCATCTATTTAAAATACTGTTGAGCGATTAGGTCCTATGAGCGGGCTTTGCACAAACTATTTTTGTGCTGTCACTAACAAATCATTAAAACATGAACAATCTCTCTTTTCTATTGCTGATACTATCCTGCTTAAACAGTACGTACGGACAATCTCCGGTGGGTAACTGGAAAATGGTATCACACATGGCTACCTATGATGGCAAGACATTTGACGCACATGCTGCCTTGCTTAGTCAGCGCCCTTGCGCATCCAAAATCGTTTATCGTATTACCACAGATGGCAACTACCGCCTAGACGCATCTGATTCGGGTTGCGATGAGCAATATACAGCGATTCAGGAAAGACTTTACTCAAAAACTTTGTGGAAACTGGACGGCACAAAACTATTCATCGGCGGGAAAGAAGGAATAGGAAACACGTACACAGTCACTTTTTCAGGAAACAAAATGATCTGGAAGAGTGAGTATGGAGATGTGATTACGTACCAGAAGCTTTGAATGATTGCTGACAATTGATTTAACCATGGTCACCCGACGCATCCAAGGCTTTTGCCCGGTTGGGCATCGCTCTGTCAGAGGTAAACCTTTACCCTCCTTACCTCCGTCTATTTAAAATGTCGTTCGTCTATTCCCGATTGCGGCAACCCGTGCGTGGTGATAGCTTTGGTTCACTAAAAATAACAAGCATTATGAAAAAACTACTCTTTCTCACACTAGTAGCGGGAGCTATTGCCTGCTCCAAATCCGACCCAGATAATTCGGTAGACGCAGATCCAGCACCCAACGGAGAACAATCCGCCCCTGGCAAAGGCCAGCCGGGAATCGTGGGCATATCGGGCATTGACGCCTGGGACAAACTTGCTTTGACTGAAAAAAATAAAATCAAAGGTTGGAACGTCATCTTCATGCACCAGTCTGTTGGTGGCGACCTGGAAGACGGCGCCGAAGCAAATGGATTCAAATTCGAATATTTCGATCTTTCAACAGCTCCAAAAGGCCCGAGTGGAAATGTATTCAGTGCCTCCAATGGCGATCCTATGGGTAAAATGGCAGAGTTCAAAAAAAATGTACTCGCACACAAAGCAAACGTAAAGATTGCCATTTTCAAATTCGGCTATGCAGACATCAACGATACCAACAAGGAGCATGTAAAAGTCGCCTACAAGCAGCTGATCGACGAGCTGCGTACACAGGTTAGCGGCATCCGTTTTGTGCACATTACACCACCACTCGTTTACATCACCAGCAAGGACGACGGCAATGCCGCCAAAGTGAATGTGGCGCAGTGGATGAAGGACACATTCAAAGACAGAGATGTGATCTACGAACTGGAAGAAATCGAATCCAACAATGGTGCCTGTAAGCTGGGCAATGTGCTCAGGATTTGTGACGAAAACCGGTCCACGGCAGCTTGTTCCAGCAAAAACCAGGGGGTAGACGCTGCGGAAGGACAGGGGCATCTTTGCGAAAAAGCGGCAGCACGTATCAGCAAAGGATTTTTAATGAGTATTTATAACGCAGGTAAATAAAATGAACATGAAAAAGCTATTTGCTTATCTGATACTTTTCACTATCGTTTTTGCAAACATGGGTGCAGGATGTAGTGATAAAGATATTGATCCCCAAAAAGAGGAGTACACTTCACTGATAGGCTATTGGAAGCTGAGGTATGGAGAAACTAAGGGCAGAAAATCCACGACGGAAGAATTTAAGGTGATTGTGACAGCAAAACCTGAAACCGTTGCCATTGAGTTTTTTGCAGATGGCTCATTTGTAAGTCATGATTTAACCGGCACTATTCCCGACGCGAAGGGAAAATGGAAGCTGAACGTAGAACAGGTTGAAGATAAATTTATCACAGCAGGAACCCTGGCCATTTGGATGGACGGTACCGAAGACGATGCTGCAACAGAATTTCTGGAACCCGACGGCTCTATTTTATTCAGAATTATTACCTTTAATGTCAACGGAAAGGACCAGATCGATCTGCTTACAAAGGCTTACGAATCGTATCCATACCAGGCAGCATACAACAGATATTTCTATTCCAAACAGTGATCATTTAAAGTAAAAACGTTTCTTAATTCCCAATGAAGGCTTCAAAATGGCTCATTTTATTAGTTCTCGTCATCGCAGTCAGCTGGGGGGTGTACGAATGCAAATATTATTACAGCCTGTGGCGGGATTACCGCAACAGTCCCTGGGCTTACAGCCGAAACGAAAATGCCAAACTGCTTGTGGGGAAATGGACAGGGGCATTTAAGGATCCTGATCAGATTCAGAAAACCATTAAACTCGAAATTAACAAACCACTAACCGAGGCAGAAAGAGCTACAAAAGCAGGAAAAACGTGGAAACGCGCCAGCTATTCCAGTCGCAACAAAAACAAGTTTCATGGTGTAGCCACAGTGACCAGTAAACTCGGAACCGAGAAATACGTCATTCAAGGAGCAGTAAACAAGGACGATTGCCATAAACTACAATTCAGTTTTCAGTCGGAAAACGAAAAAAACAGGGTATTGCCTAATTTTGCATTGCTGGGCGCAAAAAATGGAACCTGGCAGGATGACCAACTCACGATCACATTTAATTTCAGCTTCCTACGTGCGGATGGTTCCAGCCACTGGAGCAGTGAAGATCCAAGGTTTGAGAAGAAAGTCACCACAACGCTAACAAGGCAATTGCCATAGTAAGAGACAAAGCGCTTAACAGCAACCGCACATTAATACTGTGAAACCTAAACCAGTGTCCGAAGGAAAGTGGTGGGGCAGGGATGCGGCTAAATTTCATTCTCAGCAAATCGGTTCACCGCTCTCCGCCTGTCTTTTTTGACATTTCCCTAAGCTCTGTAAATCCGAAATAATCAGAGTATATCAGGTCGATGATCGCGTCAATTTGTCGTGGAGTCATTTTCTTTTGCTCTGCTTTCGCCTCTAAAATGGATGCCGTGTCATCCGCATTGAGCACGATTTGTTTGATCGAAACGGACGAGTCGGGGCCGCAAAGGTGAAGATTGATCACAAGGTTCCGGGCCTCGGGCCATGAGGAAGCCATGAGAAAGTTAACGGGTATCACCTCCACATCCCAGGCCTTTCGGAAGTGAAAAGTAAGTATGGGTATGTCGCATAAAAAATGAAGCTGAAAAGATACATCTGCCAATTTTCGTTTATTGCCGTCGATGTCGTGTCGGCTCACGGGCACCATAATATTTTTCTCAGAAGTCGTAATTTTCGGAAGTTCCATCTTGCGTATGCGGTCTGTTTCGGTTCGTAATCATCTACCATTGAATCTGCGACGTTAATCACTTCATCTTCAATCACCTTGGCACATATGATATTTTAAGTATCAAAAAAATGATCAATAAAGTATCAATACTAATGGAAAATTCAGAAAATGGCAAGTGGAGGCGAAAAAATAATCACCTAAGTGTAACCAGATACCCCGACTGCCCGAGAAACCTTACCGCGCACCTATTGTTTTACCAAAGTTTTTGTGTAAAATTGTTTGTAAGTAGTCTAAATAGATCTCATTCTACGAGTTGCAATCAATAATGGTAAGCAAGGCGGCGCAAACAATTAACATGGATTATCAAATCAAATGATAATAGAGCCCGAAAGAAAAAAAAACGGTGACCCGGAAATAGGCCAGTACCCTGATTTTGATGAGATAGAAAAAGATCAGATCATCGAGAAACATACTGTTTACGATGACGACCTCATTAGAGGAACCGGGCAGGAGTGGTTAATGGATGGTGTTCACATCTGGCATGGAAAATTCAGGGCCACCATGGATAAGAGAATCCTGGTCAGGAGCTCTGCGTCTCATGTTCAAATGAATTTCAGCTTGCAGAATACGGTTTCGTATTTCCCGGAGTCCCACGCAAAGCCATTCCTTAAACTGAGAGCGCACCAGCACAATTTGTTACTACTCCCTGAACGTAACATACTGGTTTACTGGCAACCAGAGCAGGACACCGAGGCATTTACGATCAACCTTACGACTGAATTTTTCTTCAACCATCTGCCGGAAACACACCCCTTATCCGGTCGGCTCGAAAAAGGGATCCGGGAAAATGTTCCGGCATTTTTAAGTAACAAAAACCTCCCGCTCACGCCCGAAATGATCACCACCCTGCATGAGTTATTGCACTGCAACTATTCTGGTTATCACAAATGTCTGTTCGTGAAAGCCAAAGTGATCGAATTGCTGGCACAACAGCTTGAACAGTATGAGCAGTTGGAGGCAAAAAATGGTGTTACCCTGAAAAAGGAAGATGCGGATAAAATGTTCCAGGCCAGAGAAATACTGATCAAAAATCTGGAACAGCCCTTATCATTGAAGGATCTGGCACATCAGGTTGGAACCAACGAATTTAACCTTAAAAAGCATTTCAAGGTTATTTTTGGCACAACCGTTTTCGGCTATCTGAACGATTTCAGAATGCAGCAGGCGAAGGACCTGCTGTGCCAGGAAGGAAGTAAAATATCTGAAATAGCCAACCGTATGGGCTACAAACATGCCACACATTTCACTGCTGCTTTCAAAAAACATTTTGGATATCTGCCAAACAAAGTGAGGATTGCTCTGATACGGTTTTGCCCATTCTCGGATTATTTCATCGAACTGGCAACAGAATTTACGGAACGTTTCCTGTACGTTTGAATGGTAAAGTCGGATCAAAGCTCCCACAACCAACACACCAACCATCGGAAATGGCTGATCACAAAAAGTCCACCCGCAACGCCAAGCATGCCGATGGACTCATTATTCCAAGTACCTGACTGGCTATTTAGATGCCGTCAGATTTTTAATCAGATCAACTTCTGATTGCTTGTAAGGCGTTCCGTCTTTTCTGAAAATATCGTGGAACCACAGTTCCGGCTCCTTTGCATAAGGTTTCTTCCAGCTATCCCACGGGTAAATCGTTTGAGATTTGCCATCCACCAATCCCCAGTTGATAGCACCCACGTTATACTTTTTGGCGATAGGCAGTGAGGTTTCAAAAAAACTTCCATTCCCACGTGACATGTATTCCGTACAAATTATAGGGCGGTCATATTGCTGCAATTGTTTGATGCATTTTTCGAATTTGTCCGCGCCGTCATAGTTGTGGAACGAAATAATATCCGACTGGTCTATACTGACTTTTTCGATCGGTTTCAAAGTTTCATGGGTAGTCCAGTCGCCCGCCCATACACCAGCGGTCAAAGGCTGTGAAGGATTGGCCCCTCTTGCCCAGGCAAATGCGTTGGTCATCAGCGGCAACACGTAGTCCACCTTAAATGGAAGCTCCACCTTGCCATAAGAACTGTTATTGGTATTGTCGGGCTCATTCCAGATATCCCAGGCCAATACCCGGTCATCATGGGCAAACCTGGCCACCGTTCCGGCCACATACCTCGCAAGCCGCGGATATTGTGTGCTGTCTTTCAATGCTACATAACCCGGACTTTGCACCCAGCCCGAATTGTGCAGACCTTGCTGCGGCTCGCGCTGCTTGCCCAGTTTCGGAAATGGATCCCAGCAGGAATCGAAAAGTACCAGCACAGGTTTAATTTTGTGTTTCGCTGAAATATCCAGAAACACGTCGAGCCTTTGGAAAAAACCGGCGGAATCCTGCTCATACAACAGATCATGCAAATACACCCGCATGGTATTCATACCAATGTTCTGGGCCCAGCCCAGCTCCTTGTTGATGGTAGCCGTATCAAAAGACGCTTCCTGAAACATCTCAAGCTGATTAATGGCCGTACTGGGCAGGAAGTCGGCCCCCACCAGCCAGCCTTGCTTGGTATACCAGGTTCTCGCCTCTGCTCGTGTCCATATTTCCCGACCGGAAGCTTGTCCATCGGCTGAGTCCTCACCTTTATCCTCTTTTTTGGTACAGTTCTGAAATGAAAGGCTGACCAGCAATGCCCAGATCGTCAGTTTTAAAAATTTCATTGTTTCTAGATTTATTGGTTACTAAGTTTATTTTACCAAAAGAAGCAATGCCCTCTTGCTCCATTAAACCTTCGCTTAGAACTATTCGCGAGCATTGCACCTAACATCCGTTTCTATGTAAAACCTTGCAAATAAGCGAACCCATCACCCTGGCAAGTATAAAACATTCAGAATCTGAACCTTAGTTTTTAATTCCGAATGAACCAGGCTAATTTCGGGCAAAAAGCTGCTTGTAAAATGCAAGTCCTTCACTGGCAAGCTCATCTGCACTATTTGCAAGTGGTCGCCAGATGCAAGCCGCCTTGGCCAGTTCCTTGGAGGGCTGGCCAAATGTTTCGATAACCACGGCACCATTGTACCCTATTTCAACCAATGCATCACGTATTCCTTCCCATTCCAAATGCCCGGTGCCCGGCGTGCCGCGGTCGCTTTCATTACCCTGTACATGACAGAGCAACTCTTTACCTATTTTCCTTACGGACGCCGGGATATCCTTTTCTTCAATATTGGCGTGAAATGTATCCAAAACGATTTTTAAGCTAGGGCTGCCGACCTCCCGGACAATAGAAAGTGCCTGATCCACCGTGTTGACCATATCGGTCTCAAATCGATTCAAGGGTTCAAGGCCCAGTACCACACCGCTATCCGCCGCGATTCTCCCAACTTCAACCAGCGTTTCAACACACCAGTCTCTTTCCTGCATTTTCTGTTCATTGGAAACCAGCCGCGTTTTACCAACGGCAGAATATAAAGGACCGCCAAAAATGGGGCTTTCAACGTCCTCTGCAATTTTGATACAGTCTATGATGTATTCCTTTCCCAACTTGCGATAGGCAGGGTTGGTGCTGGAAATATCTCGTTCCGGCCCGAAGGCGCCACTGATGGTTATTTTCAGGGCAAGATCCCTGGCAACCTCTTTGATAAATGTCCAATCGATAAGCTTAGTATCCTCGACGGCTATTTCTATGATGTCATAGCCCATGTTTTTCACTTTGGTCAAAAGATCGACATTCTCCGTGGAAAAAGGTGAGACCCAGATAAATGTGCTTGCTCCGAATAACATTATTGATCTGTTTTGAAATGTAGCCACAGGCGGTGCCCATGGCTTATGAGAATTTAGGCTCTTCTGTTTAAAATCGGGCAAAAAGCTTATTCTGCGAAGCTGGGTACGTTCACCCGAATACCGCCGTTCATGGCTGATTCGTGCGCGCAAATTCCGGCACAGGTGTAATTTGCAGCCAACGCAGCATCTACTGCCGAATCCCTCCCTTCTACAATTGCTGCCACAAACTCCTGAACCAAATGTGGGTGAGAGCCACCGTGGCCTGCTCCCTGCAGGAAGGATACATGGTTGGGATCGTCTATTTTTTCTCTTCTGGTAAAATGTTTGATGGGTTCGATCAGCAACTGATCTGTATCGGGAATGGCAATACGTCTGGCATTTTCGCCTCCGTCAAAGATGATGTGCTCTTCGTCCTGTAATTGTTCCCACTCAAACGACATCTTTGTTCCATACACATCGTAACTCTCACGATACTGACGCACCACGTCAAACAGCGAACGGGTGGCTTCTGCGACCACATCCGAATCTTTCAACGTAAAAGTGGCTGTTTCTACCGCAAATGGCGAACCATATCGACTTGCCAGATCCTCCGAAAGCCGGCCAGACCCATGGCAAACAACCGTTTCGGCAATGGTATTGTTGATTTTCAAAAGCGGAGATATCGCATGGGTCCCGTTCAGCATCGGTGGATAACCCTTCCAGTATTCCCCCCATCCTTCCATGCTCATATCCTGAATATGTGAACCACGTACAAACTGTATTCTACCCAACTGCCCACTTTCAGCAAGTTCAAGGCCGTATAAAAACTCACGTGTATAGAGGGCTGTTTCCATCATCATATACACTTTTTTAGCCCGGCGTTTGGCTTCCACGATGGCAATACAATCTTCCTTCGTCATGGCCATCGGAATCGTACATGCCGTATGCTTCCCGGCATTCAGGGAGGCAAGGGTCATTTTGGCGTGCTCCGGAACTGGGGTTACCACATGTATGGCATCTACATCATCCCTCAGTGGCACATCATCAAAATGCTCAAATACTAAATTTGGGTCAAGATTGAATTTGGCAGTCAGTTCATCACGGGTTTCCTTGCTGCGTGTACAGATTCCCACGGCTTTGATATTAGGATGACTTTGATAGATGGGGATAAATTCTTTACCAAAACCCATACCTACAATTACTACTGTGATTTGCTTCTGACTCATATTTTTATGTTTTTAATGATTATAATTTTTTAACTAATTATGCCAGGGCGTTGCCCTGGGCAAAGGGATTGTGCCCTTTCAGGGCTAGACCTTGGTTGCCGTTGCCAACCCCGCTTAATTCTTAATTCTCAATTCTTAATTACAACCCCTCACCTCCCTGCTGCCCACTTTACCGCATTCCGAAGTATCGTTTTATAAGGTTCAATCGTATGTGATTCGCCGTCATGTCCCAAGGCAATACCCACGATCCGGGTTTTGGGATATTTGATAATGATGATGCTTGGAAATACATCTGCCGCCTCCTTGGCCTTCGCCGTTGCCAGTACTTCAATTGGGGTACCGGCGGGGTCGGTTTTCAGATAATATAGCTCATCCTTTAAATTGAAGGTAGCCGGCACGCCTTTCATTACCGGATGTTTTTTGTTTACCACCGTTACATCAAAAGGTCCGTATTTGTTGTGACCCCTGGAGCCCCCGCCCACAAGTTTCTGATTGTACTCCGCCCAGTCTTTCCAATTATACCAAAGCGCAGGATGCGCGAGTACCAAGCCCTTGCCAGCGTCGGCAAAAGCAAAAATGGCCTTCCGGGTAGCTTCATCTTTAATCGGTTGATTATTGGCAAGATAAAGCACATCTATCTCCGCTAACCGCGATAGAATGGTAGTGGGATCGCTCGTGTACTCTACTGCCGCAAAACCATCCTTTTGCAGCGTGGCAACATCTTCCTGTTTATACCATTTGTCAAAATCGTGCGATTCGCCGCCACCTACCAGAAGCACCTTAATGGCTTTTTTCTTACCCGGAAGCACTGATGCGCCCTGCGTTTTGGCTATACAAAAGCCTGTAAACATCAAAACGAGCAGGCAAACTTTTAGAACTGAATTGATCATTAAATTGGGTAGTTAAATAGTTAGTGGAAGTTAGAGAAGTCAAGTACAAGCTCGGCCAATATGATGACTTTCTATTTAATGACGCGCATGATCCCGTTCATTCCTCGCCAGTGACCTGGAAAAGTGCATACGTAAGGATAATCACCCGGTGTAGCAGGTACTGTAAATTCGAGTGTGACCGTTTCGCCAGTGCTCACAAGTTTTGTCGCAAAAAGCACTTCGGGAACCCTGGGAACGTAGCTTTTTTCTGCCGCTTTCGGGTCGCGCAACATTTCGTCGGCAGCCTTACCTACCTTTTGTAAGGAACCTGGCTTTATAATCAGCAGGTTATGCTGCATACCATCCGGATTTTCCAGATTAATGACTACTTTCTGTCCCGCCTTTACCGTAATCAGTTTCTTGTCATACTGCATCATTTCATTCACAACTTTCAAGTCAATCACGGTTGCATTGGAGGATTTGGCCGTACTGGCGGTTTTCGAAGCGGAGACTTCCTCTACCGAGGCATTTTCCTCAGATGACTTGTTCAGTTCCAGAGCAGCTTTTTGAAAATTCCCTACAAAACCGAAACGCCCTTCATAGTTGCCTATTTTGTCCTCACCTTCCATATCTTCTCCGGTGCGAACACTGTTTTCAAGCGGTGCCGCAAACAACATGTGCGCTTTACCACGGGCTGCCTGCTTTCCGTCGATGTCAATGGTAATGGCCCCTCCTTTGGAAAGTTTTGCTACGATGTCGAACTTTTCGGGCAGTGTACCCGAAGTCACCGCCTGCGTCATCATTCCGTGCTGTTTTACGGCCATTACCAGCTTTCCATCCTGAATATACAAGGCATAACCATTATCTTTCCCGCCCTGGCCAGCGATAAAACCCTGCAATGCTTTATCCTTCGCCTTGGTCACGCTTGCCTTGATGGTAATTTCTTTCCCGGTCACATCGGGTGGGAACTGGAGCGTATTTCTCCTGCCCAACGGATACACCTCTTTGCGCAAAGCCGCAACGATTTGTTCACTGAACACCGACTTGAGAGTTTGCTTTCCAGCAGCTGCCATAAAACCCTTTTCGTGGGTAATAGCTCCCGCCAGAAGCGCCTTAGCCAACCAACGATCTTTTGAATTTTGTTCGTCCAGTGATGCCTGATAAATCGCCTCACCCGCTGCCTCAGAGGCGGGTAGTTCAATGAGGGAGATAAAAACAGCCAAGCGTGTGTTCAGGTCGGCATCTTTCATTCCGTTTTGCAACGCACCGAAGCTCTGTGCATTTTTGGGCAGTACACTGGCAGCCGCCTTACGTACGCCAGCAGCCGGATGCGAAATTGCTTTCCCTACCACTGCCAACGCCTCCGCATTGGATCCATCCAAAACACCCAATCCATGCAATGTCCATAGTGCATGCACGGCGGGGCTGTTGAGCCCGATTTCATCCACCTTCTGATTCTCTATAATTTTATACAAATCAGGGACTACAGATAATTTTTTGGACTCTACCAGCAGACGCTGAGCCGTCATACGCCAGAACATGTTGTCGTTTTCCAATGCCGCGATTAAACCCGGCAGGTTGTCTTTTGACAGTTTTAATCCCGGAAATTTCTTGCCGTTTTTATAAACAACACGGTAAACACGTCCGTGGTTAAGGTCACGCATGGGGCTGCTGAAAGCATTTCCCTGTCCGTGAGGCTGTTCTTTGAAGGGAATAATAAACTCGGCAGGAGACTGCGCCGGCACAAACACGTTATGCTGGATGATGAAATTGTACCAATCTGCAATCCAAACCGCACCGTCAGGGCCTACTTCGGCCTGTACCGGACCAAACCATTCGTCTGAGCTGGCCATCAGGTTCCACCCGTCTATTTCTTTGAATCCAGCGCCATCCTTTTCGACAATGGCCTTGTGAACAAGCCTGATGGTAGGTTCAGTGACGAAAGCGATCCGATTCCAGTATTCTTTGGGGAAGTTTCGGGCGGTGTAAAAGTGGTGACCGGCAGCAGAAGTAAACCCACCCACCACATCCACCTGGCGGAGATTGGGTGTAACCGAATGCGCATCATAATGTCCGTCGATCTTTTGAACGGACTGAACTGTGGATGACTCGTCGGCGATGGTGCGCTGCATATACCTGGCTGGCATGGAATAATAAGCACTGTGGGTATTGTTGGCGGTAGACAGGAAAACGTTATTATCTTCCGTCATGCCCAGTCCCCATGTATTGTTGCTACTCCCTCCCAAAAATGAAAAGTCTTTACCATCGGGTTTAAAATGATAAACGCCTTGCGGGAAGCTCATTTTTTTGCCGTTGATCACACCTCTAAAACCTGAGTAGCCATTGACACCCCATATCTTGTTATCAAATCCGTATTGGAGGTTGGAAGGGCCAGCGTGCGTATCATTTTTACCCCAACCCGTCATGATCACTTCACGTACATCCGCCACGTCATCCCCGTTGGTATCTTTCATAAAAACAAAGTCGGGAGCCATGGACACGATAATCCCGCCATTGGAAAAAACCATACTCGTGGGAATATTCAATTTATCGGCGAAAACTGTAAACTTGTCGGCCACGCCGTCGCCGTCGGTATCTTCACAAATCTTGATCCGGTCATTTGCCGCGCCGTCGGTTTCTTTGAATGTATTGGGATAATCAACGGATTCCACAACCCACAACCGGCCACGTTCGTCCCAGGACATCGCAATCGGGTTGGTTATGTCTGGTTCAGCAGCAAAAAGCTTGATCTCAAAATCTACAGGAACGCTGGTCAGTTTATTGGATTCTGCTGGCGAGAGTGACTGTTGCATGCTGGGAACCACGTGCCTTTTTGCATAATGCGAAATGGTATCGGCATTGTAGATATCCGGATCGGGGATATTCAGTGCTCTGATCTGTGCCTGCACCTGGTCGCCTACGGCCCAGAACACCCCGTTTCTTACAAGGTCAAGAAATCCGCGGTTGGTCCAGGTGCTGTCCTCATGGCCATAAGCGGTATAAAAAACACGGCCCTTTCCTTCGTTTCGCACCCAGGTGTATGGTACGTGTACCTCGCCCTCAATTCGTTCACCCAAAACCAGATTGTCAGGGTTTAAATTTTTCAGTACGTAGGTTTCATCCCAGGTCGTAAAATCCGTAATCCCCTTCATCACGGGATGGTCCGGTTTCAGTATGACATTTTTAAAAACTCCTGTTTTATGCGATTCAAACTGGCCACCGATCGTTTTGATATACCACTCTGAATTCCTGAAGCAACCCGACGCAGAATGCAGGGGTATCAGTCCCTTACCCCCTTCTACAAAAGACCTCATAGCGGCTTCCTGTGATGGAGACAATGAATCGTGATTGGCATATATGATCAATCCATCGTATTTACTCAGATTCTCCGGATTCAGATCGTTAAGATCTACCGCATACGACATGTTAATGCCGCTCCGGAATAATTTAACAGACAGCCAGGGTGCATACTTACCCGAATCATGGTGTTTACTTGTATGTCCCAGAAAAAGAACCTCTGCCCTGCGGGGATTAACGGTGGCGTTTCTGTTATTTAAATTTCCGTCTTTGACGCTGCTCTTTTGCATACAAGATGCAAGCAGTACAGCGAGACTAAGGATTACTAATTTTTTCATGAGTTGGTTTTAGGTCACCCCGTCATTACCCAAAGAGGCATTTTGCGAAGCAATACTTGTATCTAATTGTGTTTGATTAGGTAAAAAAAGTGCGTTCCATGTTAGCCTGAATTCCAGCCAGGCCGGTCAGGATCATTTGTTTTTGTGCTTGCATCCACGACCTGCCACATTTTCTCACTTTGCCCAACGGAAGGTAGGTGGCGCCCCGTATCTCTGGCCAGTATCATAACGTATTCACGTGCCGACTGGACGGTCTTAAATTTTGCTGGATTCTCGTCCAGAAAATGCCGCCATTGCTGCTCGTTCACTGCATCAGGATTCAGAACCCAGGCAATAAACTCGTCATCGCGGATGAGGGAAGTAAGAGAATGGGGATCATGTTTCATAATTGCGCAGCTTCGTTTGAAGAATCGACTGCATAATAGAAGAGCGAAGATTTGCAGAAATGACCTCTTTAAAAAAAACTTTTTTGTTGCAGAGCAACCGAAAAAGCACCTTAGCTTTGATTTGAGATACTGTATATCAAAGTCAACATGCCTAAAATTGAGCTTCCAGCCAGAGCATAATCATTTTGGCGCAAGGTGTTCAGTGCCCGATAAATAAAATTCCTTACAGACTTTTCACTTACGCCCATAATCTTCGCTATTTCCTCGGTTTTAAACTCATCAAAATACTTCAGGGTAATCGCCTCTATCTGCCGATCGGGAAGTGTTGATAACATTTTTTTTACTCTGCCTTCCATTTCCGCAAGCGCTTCACTTTCAATAATTATTTTTTCCGAATTGGCATTCGTGAATGGCAACAGGTGATCTCCAAAACCAGAGATTTCATCGGTAAAGGGGAATTTCTCAACGCTAAGGTGAATTCGTCTGCGTAAAGCGCGATAGAGGTAGAATTTGACAGAGGTAGGATGCTCTGCAAGATTCACCCTTAACCTCCATAAATCAATAAAGATATCCTGAATGGCATCTTCTATGATTGTAGAATCCCTGGTTAACTTACTTCCATAGTTATATAGTGTGTGATTATATTTTTCAAATAGCAAGGTAAAGGCTTCCCGGTCTCCCGCACGAATACCCTGCCACAACGACTGATCAATATCCGGCGATTGAAAGTTAACTGATTTATCTACCCTCATCACTGATAAAGCATGTGGATAAAAATATATACCCAAAATGCAATTTCGGTACATGTGGCATGTGCGCCAGTCATTAAATTTTGCCGTAAAAATCACCGGCTACCATTCCTGAAAAAAGAAAACCCTGATGTTATCCGGAATAAGCCATTCCAGATAACATCAGGGGAAAATTATTTCAAAGATAAATGCGAATAGAGACTACAGTGTCAATTCCCAGCCTTCACGGTAATCTCTTTTCACAAACTGGTTGGCCAGGTCGTAATTGGTCACTTTCATATTTTGAGCATCCCAATGGAGTTTTTTACGGCCATTGTACTTGTCAACTGTCTTTTTCCCATTTGGGTTATCTCTTAGCATCCAGCTGCGAAGGGCCAGGTTTCCGATAAGGATACTTTCGGTAAAGGGCCCGGCGTATTCAAAGGGTGAACTGGTCACGCCTTTGCCATAACCTGCAATACAAGCATCAACCCAGTTGAGATAGTGATCTTCGTTAGGAACCCGTTTGATGGTTTCAGGAATATTCAGTGTTTCGTTTTTCTTTAATGGAAGCAATCTCGGGTTGGCGCCATAACAATCGGCCATGAGCTTACCCTTATCACCGATAAACAGTACGCCTCCGTCGGAGTTACCAAAAGATTCTCCGGGAAGTAATTCTTCGGGAAGTTCAGGAAGAATACCTCCATCGTACCAGCTCACTTTAATGTTGCCTTTACCATCGTTGCGAGGATAATCCAGATGGATCGAAGACGAGAACGGTGTCCAGTCGGGATTGTTATCTTTTTCTCTTACCGTAAAGGTCCACGTGCCTGCTACACTGCACTCCACCGAAACCGGGTAAAGAATGGGTAAAATTCGATAAACCGGATCCATAATGTGGCAAGCCATATCTCCAAGGGCGCCGGTACCGTAGGGCCACCATCCACGCCAGTTCCAGGGCAACACTTCTTTGTTGTAGCCCACATGCTTGGCTGTTCCAAGCCACAGGTCGTAATCGAGCTCCTTTGGAATCGGGTCAACGTTATCTGTCGGCACAGCCTGGGGCCAAACAGGCCGGTTGGTCCATGCCAGTACTTTACTCACGTTGCCTATAATGCCCGAATCGTAGATTTCCTTCATACGGCGAACCCCATTGCCAGAGCCCCCCTGATTTCCCATCTGGGTAATTACCTTATACTTCTTTGCAGCCTGGGTAAGTATCCTGGCTTCGTAAATATCGTGGGTTAATGGCTTTTGCGTATATACGTGCTTGCCCAACTGCATCGCAGCCAGGGTTGCCACAGCATGGGTATGGTCCGGCGTTGAAATAGAAACGGCATCAATGCTTTTATTGTCCTTTTTTAGCATTTCCCGGAAATCCTTGTAGTATTTAGCCTTTGGGAATTTGGCACGTGACTCCACCGACTGCCTGTCATCTACATCACAAAGGGCTACAATGTTTACGTTCGGACTTTTGGCAAAACTGGCCAGGTCACTTTTCCCTTTTCCTCCCACGCCTATCCCAGCGATGTTCAGCTTATCGCTTGGCGCAACAAACCCTTTGCCAAGCACATGGCGTGGCACGATAAAAAAGGCCGAAGCGGCTACTGAGGATGTTTTAATAAAATCCCGGCGTGTTGGATCGCTGCCAGGTTTCTCTTGATCATTAATCATGGAACAAAGATTATCGGTTAATTAGGAGACAATGCGATATTTTCTGTTATACGCCGAAAGGTCGGGATATGACTATTTGGCGGTAAATTATAACATCTAAAAATTAAAAAAGCACAGCGAACGTGGCGCTGTGCTTTCCCTGCGAGGAAAATTGTTCTACCCCTGAATGGCCTTTAAATACTTTCCAGTTCTTTGATCAATGCTTCCACCTGTCCGGTGGACGTGGCAGGGAAGTTTGCGATCCGGAGCTGGGTGCCTTTAAACTCGCCATAGCCGCTTCCTACCACCATTTCTTTCGATTTTAGCGCTTTGATAATTTCAGCCGCCGGAACCTCCGTATTGGTAACGACTACCGTTTGTGAACGCTGCGCTTTTTGCTTTACAAAGGTGGAAAAGCCATTATGTTTCTCCACGAATTTGTAGAGTAACCCTGCTTTATGTTCCGTTTCCTTACGAATTTGCCCCACGCCAATTTTGTTGAAATCTTCCGCTATTTTGCCCAAAAGATAAATGCCCATTACATTGGGTGTAGCCGGTGTTTCGTGCTTCAAGGCATTTTTCCATAAAGTAGGCAGGTCGTTGTGCGCACCAATGGAATATTGCTGACGAATGTGTTCTGCTTTGGCAAGGCACTTTTCATTGACAATCCATACACCGAGGCCCGCTGGTAAACCAAATGCCTTTTGCACAGAGAAAAATGCAGTATCGATCAGGTTAAAATCAAGATCAGGGTACGGTGCAGATGAAACCATATCCACCGCTATCAGCTTGTGAGGGTACTTCTGTTTGAGCTTATGAATCTCGGCCACGGTCATTTGCACGCCCGAACTTGTTTCATTGTGGGTGGTACATATCAGCTCCGCATATTCGGGCACTTCAATTTCAGAGGCGATGAAACCCTCGCCCATCGGTTTTTCGTACTTATGGGCATACTTATTCAGTGCATTGGAATAGTCGTAAAACTTTTTGGAAAACGACCCGTTGACCAAATGGAAACTTTCGAGCTCCACACAGCTGAATAAAATCCGTTCCCATATCTCTGAGGCCGAGCCCAGAAACAAAATTGCGTGTGTATCAGGAACATTTAACAATATGCGCAGTTGATCCACCGTGAATTTGTGCAAATCGCGATATTGCTGGCTCCGGTGTGATATTGAGCCAAGCTGACCTTCCACAAAAGTATGTAAATGCTTTTCGAAAGTCGGAAAAAGCTGAGCGGGACCGGGGGTGAAGAAAGTAAGTTGCATTTTTGAATTACTTTGAATTGAAATGTCCGTTCTCTAGGAGTTAGACGAGTTAAAGGAGTTAATGAAGTCAGGGCATAGAGTTAAAGATCTTACTGATAGCTTCAAAACTTCTTTTGGTATAAAAGAAAAAGTGGTTATCGCCGATTTGCAACTTTGGATGAGTAACTATTCAGTAACCGGCTCACTTCTTCAAGCAACAATGAATTTTTCAGGTAATTTGTTTCATCAAGATAATCCAGATCCTTGCTTAATATTAGATAATATCGACACTCCTCCAACGACGCCTGAGCAATATTGTAAAACCTGGCTTTGTCGGCGACACCTAATCTTTTATAGCCTTCCGCCACGTTCGCAGGGATAGAAACGCCGGCACGACGAAACTGCGAAACAAGCCCATATATTTCAGAACGTGGAAAAGCTCCTGTAAACTTGTATACAGAAAGCACAAATTCATGCGCCTTTTGCCATGCAATTAGATCTTTGAAAGTTTTAGTCTTTTCCATGTTAATATGTTTGTTGAAGTGTTGGATCAAACATAACATAAATAACAATAAACAGGAAGTCGATCAAGGCCGACAAGGCCGATAAGTATTTTGCTAAAAACTTCAGTGCCTCTTCAAATCAAGAAGCATCACACCTCCTCCTTAACTCCTTAACTCCTTAACTCCTTAACTTCTCTAACTCCTTTAACTTCCCCTAACTCCTCCTCAATACAGCATCCTGAACCGGATCGTACCTTCGACGTCCTTCACTTCCTGAATAAACTCCTCAGTATAGTTTTTGTCGATATCCACGATTACATAACCAATGTGTTCGTTGGTTTTCAGGTACTGACCGGTGATATTGATATTGTTTTTTGCAAAAATATGGTTCAGTTTGGCGAGCACTCCCGGCACATTGGCGTGGATGTGCAGCAAACGATGCGAATCTTTCAACTTGGGCAACTGGACTTCAGGGAAATTTACACTTCCGTAAGAACTTCCGTTATTCATAAATTCAAGAAGCTTACCAGGCACAAAATGACCTATATTTTCCTGAGCCTCTTCGGTACTGCCACCAATATGTGGCGTGAGAATGACATTAGGAAGACCTCTCAATTCGCTAACAAAAGATTCAGCGTTGGTTTTTGGCTCATAAGGAAAGACGTCTACGCCCGCGCCTGCCACTTTTCCACTTTTCACGGCGTCGGCCAGCGCAGCGATGTCCACAACGTGCCCACGTGAAAGATTCAGAAAAATAACACCGTCTTTCATCAGGTCAAATTCTCGTTTGCCGATCATATTGGCATTTTCCTTTCGCCCGTCCACATGAAGGCTGATCACATCCGAGACCGCCAGAAGTTCATCGAGTGTATTTACCTTCCTCGCATTACCGAGCGACAACTTTTCTACTTCGTCATAGAAATAAACCTGCATACCCAAAGATTCGGCTACCACCGATAACTGGGTACCGATACTTCCGTAGCCCACCATTCCAATTTTTTTGCCGCGCACTTCGAAGCTACCCACGGCCGATTTATCCCAGACACCAGCGTGCATTTGATTGCTTTTGGTAACTGTATTCCGGATCAGCAGGATCATCTCACCAACCGCAAGCTCTACCACAGAACGCGTGTTGCTGTAAGGCGCATTGAATACCGCAATTCCTCGCTGCGCAGCCTCTTCCAGATCAATTTGATTGGTTCCAATACAAAATGCACCAATCGCCATCAGCCTATTGGCATTGTCAAGTACACGCTTGGTAATGTTGGTTTTGGAACGGATACCTATAATAGACACGTCTTTGATCCGTTCACAAAGTTCGTCTTCATCCAGAGCTCCCTTTACAAATTCTACATTAAAGCCCTGTTCTTCAAAGGCCCTAAGCGCAGCGGGATGGACATTTTCAAGCAATAAAACTTTAATCCGGCTCTTTGGGTACGACTGACTGCGGCTTAATTTATTGTCATATAAAAAATCGTCAAAAGAGGTGGCTACATGTTCTGCAACGGCCATTACGCGAGGGCGCTCAACATTTTCGGTGAAAGCATAAAACCGATCGGCAAGCCCGGACAATTTAAGTTCGTAATCGGTATAGCCGTCTCCAATGGCAAATATTTCGCCTTCAAGATTTAATGAAGAAAGCAGCTTGATCTTTCCGCCATCCATGGACAGCACACTCTCTTCATCAATACCAATTATATTACCTTCCTCATCAAAACGAAATTCATTGGCATAGACATGACTGGCATGTATACCCAGTTCTGTTACAACCGGAATAATAAACTCCTTGAAACCACTGGAAACGATGAATATTTGATCTGCATTTTCAGTCAGGAATTGCTTGTTTCGCTGAAATGAATCTGAAACCTTTGTCCGGAGAAAGAGAATGAGCTCCTCAATATGTGAGCGGTTTGCTTTAAGCAAGCCAATACGTTCGCGAAGCCCTTCAGCAAACGACATCTCCCCATTCATACCCTTGTTGGTAAGGTCTGCTATTTTTTGCACGACCACATCCTGTTCGGGATGCCCTTTGAGCGCGATTGCCGCTAATTCGTCCAGCCCTTCCACTTTAGTAAAAGTGCTGTCAAAATCAATGATGATGTACGGAGAATTAAGTGTTAAAGTGGACATGAAGCGGAAAATAACTGGGTATTAATCAAATGAAAAACAATGTTGGAGATCCTTTCAATTTCTGGCTCTCGAATCAGGCCACAAAATTACGAATCTGTAATTTAGGACGCTAACAAAATATTAACACGTTGCGTTTTATTATTGACATGTAAAATGAATCCATGTACGAAGCAAATCGGCATCGCACGGAATTATTAAATTTTTTATCAAAAAAGTAGCAATTCCATAACATTCCCTCGTCATCACACCGAGAATCCCCCTTGTAAAAATGCTAACGCCCTTCTTTCCGACCAGTACAAACCATCTTTCAATCTGTCCGGACGAAATCCGCAATGCCCGCCTTGGCTGGTGAGCTCAAGGGTTACCAGAGATAATGGTTTAATTTTTTCCGCAGGCAAACTGGTGAATGGCACCATGGGATCATTAACCGCATTGACAATCAGTGTGGGCACCGTAATCCGTTCCACATAATGCATTGAACTGCATTTGTTATAATAATCATCCGCTCCTTCAAAACCATGTATTGCCGCTGTATAGAGGTGATCAAAATCATACAACGTGCGAACCTTATCATAATTACCTATATCGATTTTGTCAGGAAAAACAGAAGATTTGGTTCTAACCTTAAACAGCAACGTTTTCAAAAATCGATGCATGTATACGCTGTTTTGGGGTTTATTGATTTCCATACTGGATGCCTTCAAATCCATCGGGACACTAAAAACAATTCCCCTTTTTATTTCAGGATGGCTGTGCTCACCTTGCTCACCAAGGTACTTGAGTGTGATATTGCCGCCCAAACTGAACCCCATCAGGTGAATAGATTTATATCCTTTTTCAATAGCATAGCTAACAATCCGTTCCAGGTCATCTGTTGCACCGCTATGGTAAAACCGATACGTTTTGTTCATTTCGCCACCACAGCTCCTATAATTCCATGAAAGACAGTCATAGCCCTGGCTGGTCAGCAATCGGACCATACCACGTATGTACTGGCTGTTACTACTTCCTTCCAGGCCGTGTGAGAGGATAACCAAAGAGGCCGATTCGCTTTTGACAGGGGCAAAAGACCAATCCAGATCCAAAAAATCCTGGTCGTCGGTGAGGATTCTTTCCCGCTCATAATGCAAATTATTGATTACGCGGAAGAGCGCAGGATATATACTTTGTAAGTGTCCGTTGGGTAGCCAGAACGGTGGCTTATGATCTGTACGGTTGACTAGCGACATGTTTCAACACTAAATATGTCGCTAATGTAAGCAAAATAGAATTGCTGAGACCCATCCATGAGTAACCTCCAGGGAACACAAAAGTTACCTTTATCCAATAAGGGTAAAGAATTTATTTTTTACAAGCCCTTGAATTACATCCATTTCCATTAAAACTTTTTCACAATAAAATATAACTTTTACAGGTGCTGCGCAAATGAATAAATCTGAGTAACTACGAACCAGCCGCCGTAGAGGCTTGTGCACAAGAACATTAGCTGCAATATTATTTTATTTTTTTTCACTTGTTTATTTACATTTTCTATATACATTTGGTTTTCAATACTTATAAGAACAATACTAATGGCAGAAGGCACAGTAAAATTTTTCAATGACTCCAAAGGATTTGGATTCATTCAACCATCAAATGGTGACAAAGACATTTTCGTTCACGTATCTGGTCTTCAGGATGATATCCGTGAAAACGACAAGGTGTCTTACGACGTGGAAAATGGCAAGAAAGGTTTAAACGCGGTTAACGTAAAAGTTATCTAAGTTTAATCATAATAAAATCATTTGGGAGCATCCCGCCAAAAGGCGGGATGCTTTTTTTGTTACAGTCCTCTTTCTAAATTTTAAAGAAAATTACCTGACTAGTTTCTGTCTAAGCCAAACATCATCCAATGTTTGCGATTGCCATGACGATCTGGTCAATTGTAGTGATAAAACCTTTTCATCAATCCTTTTCCTGTAAACCTCTATCCTTGGATCATTGTCGGCAAGTCTGTCCGTAAGATATGGCAACGTGGTAGTACCCAAAGAAGTAACGTAAGCCATGTCCAATTCTTCAGCGAAATTAACATTGTACCACACGATCACCCGATCCCAGTCCGCAATGCCATATAATGCCAGTACAAAATAGAGCGTCCATGCATTACGTCGGAGTAAATACCAGTTTGTCTTCAAATTCTGAATTTTATAGAACGTGAAGAGTAATCCAATAGCCGTTAAGACAATACCAATAAATACCCAGATTCGCTTGTAGGTAAGTCCGTACAAATCGACATAGAGCATATTTTTATAACAGGTAAAAAGAGCAAGCAACCCGTTTAAAAGAATCCATACCATGGCCATCCGTATAAGTCGGGCTCGCCCGCTGTAAAAATTTTGATTTCCCCGGAAGTAATACATCATCAGCAAAATGGCAATTACAATACTGATCATCAAAGTTTCGAAGCCCTGGTGTACCTGCTGGGAATGATTGCTATGACTACGTACCATCTGAGGAATAAAAACCTGCAGCATGTTAAAAACGAGGAAAATGGAGATCAGCAAGTTCAGCATACCAAACATCGCTCTTCCCTGAAGGTTTTCGTAAGCCAGCCCCAGTGCTTTGCTGCCTTTATTCTTAGATTTATATCTTTTCAGCGCATCCACCTTGTCTTTATCCCATTCTACGAGACCTGCGAGTCCCCAGGGGAAAAAAAACGGAGCCGTAATTATTACCCCCATAAAAACATATCCCGCCAGTTTGAAATTCAGCTCGAAATCGGGAAAACTAATATCCAGAAAAAAATCAGGGTTGGCAGAATAATATAGCAAATAGAATAAAACAGACACTGTTGCAGGTGCCACATACAAATACGCCTTACTGGAGGTAATCCCAGAAACAAAAGGCAACTCTGCCAGACTTTTTCTCATATCAGCCCATAATACAGGGACTGACGCTACCAATGCCGACCCGATACTTCCTAATAAACCATTCAACAACAAAACCGGCAAACTACCTTTCGGCGAATACATCAGACCTGCTACGACAAGAGACGACAGGTAGTACATCAGCGAAGAGGTAAAGTCACCATGCCAAAAAACCGCCAGTGCCGATATTAAATGCCCGCCTGCGCCGAGCCACCATTTTCTTTGCGTTTGCAATTGATGATACCAGGTCAAAAAAGAAACCAGAACCATCGAAAAAATCAGCCCATTAAGGCCCAGCGACTCCTCATAGAACAGCCAGGTATGAACCGCGATAAACAATGACCAGAAAGAGTATAACATAGATCGGGACATAATGATATAGTTTAAAAGTACTTTGAATTGCAAAGTAAAATAATAATATCCACCCGCACCAGTGAAATCAATAAAAAACTTCACCGGTAATCAGCATTTTATCTTTCGGTTCGAAAAATCTTAGTGTTCCAAAATCACCATATACGTTCCCCATTTCAACCGGTTATCACGATCTTTTTGGAATTGTTCATTCTTTATAGTTACTTGGACAAGATTCGAAAAACAACTGATCCTTAAACCCTTACTACAATGCAAAATTTTACCTTCGCCGGAGTAGGAAATCGACTTGTAGCCCAAATAATCGACGCACTGATACTTGGGTTTGTGATGTCAATCATTTTTATCCCCATTTTTGGTTTCGGTATATTTACAGGCTCAACCAACTTCAATGATGAAGGCGCGATTGCAGCTATGGTAGGCCTGGCAATGATCCCGATGATACTTCTGGCTATTGCAGCCCCCATATTGTATGAGGCCTACATGGTAAGTTCACCAAGACAAGCCACCTTTGGAAAAATGGCCATGAAGATTAAAGTGGTAGACGAAAACGGCCAACGACTGACTTTCGGTTCTTCACTTGGCCGTGCACTAATCAAATACGTAAGTTCTAATTTGTGTATCCTGTTGTGGCTCTGGCCTTTATTTAACGACAAGGAGCAATCCTTACACGATTTGGTTGTAAAAGGATATGTGGTACGCGCCTAAAACAGGTAGTAGCAGAAGGCTCACCATGCTTGTATTTGCGATCGCTGTGGTGAGCTATTATTTCCTGAACGACCCTTCCACAATGCACCTAGGAATTCCGTGTCTTCTGCGTGAAGCCACGGGGTGGTATTGCTGGGGATGTGGTGGACAACGGGCATTTCACCAGCTCTTGCATGGGAACTTCGAAGCAGCACTAAAACTCAATGCTTTGGTATTTCCCTGTTCAATTCTTTTTGGCTATATTTTGTACGCTGAACTTACAGAAAAGCCTTTCCCGTACCGATTCCTGCGCCTACGAGTTGTACAAATAATAGCCGTGAGTACCATGTTGATTTACACGGCCTGGAAAAATTTAATCTAAATTTGAAGATCTGTAAAACAGGTAATATATCAGCGCGCAATCTCAATTTTAAACTTTTTGCCCTTCATCTTCTCCTCTTTAATCAGACCGAGCATTTGCTTGACTTTGTTTTTGCGTACGGCTGCAAAAGAGATGTTATCCTTCACTTCGATCAGCCCCAGATCGTTTTTTCCCAGATTGCCCTTTTGCAACAGGAAACCCACGATGTCCATTTTATTTAGTTTGTTCTTCTTCCCACCACTCAGGTAGATGGTCGTCCATTCGGGAGTTGGCGGCTTGGTGAAAGTGGCAGGAAGGGATAATATTTTGGGTGGATAAATAATGTACTCTGGTAATTGCTCATCACTATTCACAAGAATATAAGCCGTGCCTTCCGACTGCATCCGGGCCGTGCGGCCATTTCGATGTGTAAATTCATCCCCTTTCATCGGCATCTCAAAATGAATCACGTGCTTCACATCCGGAATATCCAATCCCCTTGCCGCCAGATCCGTAGCCGCCAGGTACAACACCGACCCGTTGCGAAAGCGCAACAAGGTACGCTCCCGGTCTTCCTGTTCCAGTTTACCATGAAAAAACGCACACTCAATACCTTCCTCTTTTAAAATCTCACTGATTCGTTCAACAGAATCCCTTTGATTACAAAAAATCATCGCCGATTCGCCGCCAAGTGTACCCAACAGCCTAAGCAAACCACTCATTTTTTCTCCTCTCTGCGAAACGATCTGAACAAGCGTCAGACCGCTCGTCCGGTTCTTATTGGTAATAAAATCAAGCTCAACCGGTGTTTTCACCTTCACAAATGGCGGTATTTTGGAGCCCGCTGTCGCAGAAACCAGAACCCTCTTTTTGACATTTCGGAGATTGGCGACTATTTCTGTCATTTCTTCCTGGAACCCAAGTTGCAATGATTTGTCAAACTCGTCTAATATCAACGTGGCAATACTTCTGTATGAAAACGATTGACGGTGCATATGATCTAATAACCTGCCCGGCGTTCCGATCAACAAAGCTGGCGGCTCGGTAAGGCTTCTTACTTCGGTTTGCATGTCATGACCTCCATAGCAACAAGTAACTTTAAACCCGGTCGACATTTTCCTCCACACCTGCTCTATCTGCAGCGCAAGCTCCCTAGTGGGGACAATGATCAGACACTGCACCTGATCCACATCCTTTGACAAAAGAGTAAGTACCGGCAAAAGGAAAGCCAGTGTTTTCCCTGATCCGGTTGGCGCTAGCAGAAGAATTTCAGGGTTTTCAAGAATGGCCGTGTTGGCGGCCTGCTGCATTTCATTTAATGCAGAAATATTCATTCCGGAAAGAATGGTCGAAAGGTTGGGTTGATCTGACATGTGACAAAGGTACTTGTTCGTAAAAGCATATCATGTGAAAAACCGGAATCATTTTATAAGTCCAATAAATTGGGTGGATTCAGGATAGGGCATGATACAAAATATTTGGTTCGCAATGGAGCAATATACCCTTGGTCACTAAAAGTAAAAGCAGCCCTACCGGACTGCCTTTACCAAAATAAAGTTTTTACTGAATCAACCTGTCCCTTGACTGTCGCTCGATCATCCAGGCCGGATACTCTGGTTTTATCGCACTCACCCGATCCAGAATTGCAAGTTCCTCTGCCGTCAGGGTCACGTCTACGGCGGCAATATTATCCAACAACTGATCCGGTCTTTTGGCGCCTATGATAACACTGGTAACCGATTTCTGATGCAGCAGCCAAGCCAGCGCTATCTGAGCTACCGACACACCGTGGTTCTCAGCTATGGGCTGTATGGCTTCAATGATATCGTATGCCTTTTCTTTATCAACAGGTGGAAAGTCAAAAGAATCACGGCGGTTATCGCCCGTAGATTCATTGTTTCTGGTAAATTTCCCCGACAAAAAACCGCCTGCCAAAGGGCTCCACGGCATCAACGCGAGGTTTTGGTCTTTCATCATGGGAACCAGTTCACGTTCGAGCTCACGCCCTGCAATGGAATAATAGTGCTGACAGGCCACAAACTTTGTCCATCCGTTTTTTTCGGCAATCCCGTTGGCTTTCATAATCTGCCAGGCAGTATGATTACTCACGCCAATGTAACGTACTTTCCCTGAGCGAACCAGATCTTCCAGCCCCCGCATGGTTTCTTCCAGAGCGGTGTATTCATCCACGCCATGCACATAAAAGACGTCAATATAATCCATCCCCAGTCTATGCAGGCTCGAATCCACCGAGCTCATCAGGTGCAGTCGGGATAGCCCGATCTGATTGGCACCAGGATACATGCGACCTCTTGCTTTCGTTGCGATCACCACTTCATCGCGGCAAAGAGCCAGATCCGTAAATGCAGCTCCCAGCATCTCCTCTGCTCTGCCGTAAGAGTAAACGTTGGCGGTGTCAAAGAAATTAATTCCCTTTTCAAAGGCAGTTTTCACCTGTGCGGTAGCTTCTAATTGATCTACCTTACCCATAACCTCAAAATAGCCTTCACCACCAAAGGTCATCGTGCCCAAGCAGAGCTCTGAGACCAGCACACCCGTGTCACCTAAAAATTTGTATTTCATAGTTAGTTTAGCGGTTTAAACAAATAATGATTTTGTACCCATAAACATTCCCTTTCCAACGGATTGACATCTCACTTAATCAAACAGATCTTCGGAGCGTTCCAGCATCAAAATGGAGGATTGAGGTACGATGACGTACTTTTGACCATCATATTCCAACTCAATGGCATTTCGCTGTAAATAAATAGCGATATCCCCCTCCTTGGCTTGCAAAGGCATATACTTCACTTTTTCTTCGGTTTCCTTCCAGGGTTCATCTTCGGTAGCCACAGGAATCGGATACCCTGGCCCCACACGAATTACGTACCCACTCTGTACCTGCTCCTTTTCTGTTATTGTGGGCGGCAAATACAATCCGCTATTTGTACGCTCATTTGGATTTTTAGGACGGATCAGCACCCTATCCCCTACTACAATAAGGCTTCTTAAACGATTGTCAGATGTAACTTCAAACATAAATTTTAATTAAAATTGGATCGGCTGGGCGCCCCCCGGCTTTTGGCTTTTGAAATAAATGCATTAAAACGGCACGCCTGGTCTATTTTACCTGAATACCTCATAGTCTTGTATCCTCTAAAGGCCTACTGCTACGGTATTCTTGTCAACACCAATTATTCCTGAATTGTTTTCCGGATTAGGTTAAAACTGGAAGTAGATAAACTGGTTCTTATTTACCACACCAAGAAAATAGGTTAGAAACGCTGTTGAAATAAAAAGCAGAAAAAATAGTGCTGTATTTCGGGTCTGTATTTTTTGAGCAAAATGTTCTTTGACAAGCAGGAACAGGATAAGAAATACACAAAACCACATTTCCATCTGGTTGAAGGGTGTTTTTATTGGGTCCAGCCATGACAGTGTGGCTATTTTTTTAAGGATAATCATGGAGTTGCCAATGGAGTTTCTAAAAAACACCCATGCAATTGAAACCAACCCAAATGTGATCAAAATACCTCCGAGCCTGAAAATTCCATGTTTTGGTATGACCACACCTACCTTTTTCAACCATTTATCCCGTAATGAAGCAGTCACCTGATATACGCCATGAAGGCCACCCCAGACTACAAAATGCCAGCTGGCTCCATGCCATAGTCCGCTGACAAGAAACACAATAAGCTGATTTCGATATTTATTCAATTCACCCTTTCGATTTCCGCCCAGTGGAATGTAAAGGTAATCCCGAAACCAGGTGGACAAAGAAATGTGCCATCTGCCCCAGAATTCGGAAATGGAAGCTGATTCGTATGGAGACCGGAAGTTGTCCATCAAAGTGAATCCCATCACGCGTGCGGCGCCGATCGCGATGTCGGAATAACCCGAGAAGTCACAATATATCTGAAAGGAGTAAAACAGCGTCGCGACCAATAATGTCAACCCATTCTGTTCACCCGGTGCATCATAAGCATAGCCTACTACCACCGACAACCGATCGGCGATTACCATTTTTTTAAAAAACCCAAAAGCCATCTGCATGAGTCCGGATTTTACCTGTTCAAAATCATACTTGAAATAGGTATGAAACTGATACAGCATGTTTTGTGGACGCTCGATAGGCCCTGCAACCAATTGAGGATAGAACATCACGTACAAGGCATAGATGCCAAAATTGCGCTCAGGTTCCTGATTGCCCCTGTAGACTTCTATGGTATAGCTCATGGCCTGAAACGTATGAAACGACAAGCCAATGGGGAGTATCACCTTACCAGCACCATTCACCATCCAGTCAGCGATCTGATGGGGAATCAGGCCACCCAATGGAGGAATGACCGAACGTATATGTACTGTATTGAGAATGTGATTGATGGAATGTTCCAGGAAATCATAGTACTTGAAGAAAGCGAGAATCCCAATATTGGAAATCAGGCTGATAATAAGCAAAAGCTTTTTTTGTTTAAAGTTTTTGCTCTGCGCTATCCATATGCCTGCGTAGTAATCAATAACAATAGTTGCAAACAGGATCAGAATAAATACCGGCTTGAAAACCATGTAAAAGTAGCAGCTTGCCGTCAACAGAAGTATCCATCGTCCTTTCCATGAAAGACTGAAATACGCAAGCGTAACTACGATAAAGAACAAAAAAAACTGTATGGAATGAAAATGCATCGGGTCAGATATACTCGCGGTTAACGATCTCTTCTTTTACGATAAATAAGGGCCTGTTTTTTGACTGGAAAAATATACGCAGCACGTATTCACCAATGATGCCCAGTGCCAGGAGCTGAACCCCGCTGAACAGAATAATAACAAAAAGCAAAGCGGTAAAACCTTCAATAACCTGAGCAAAAAACAATTTCTTTGCCACAACAATCAGAAAATAAATCAGAGAAAGGGTGATGGCAAAAACCCCTACCCTGCTCATAAATTTGATTGGAAATTCACTAAAATTGAATATCCCGTTATAGGCTAACTGAAACAGCTGTTTAAAAGAATATTTCGACTCCCCGGCTACCCGTTCGTCACGTTCATATTCATATCCCACCTGATTAAATCCAATCCAGGACCGCATACCTCTCAGATATCTGCTTTCTTCCGGCATCTTGTTCATTACATCCACCACCCTGCGGCTGATCAATGCAAAATCTCCACTATCCAATGGAATCTCTACATACGAAATGGACCGAAGGAGCCTGTAAAAGACATGATAGCCTGTGCGCTTAACAATTCCCTCTTTCCGCTTCTTTCGCACCGCAAACACCACGTCGTTACCTTCTTTAAGCAGCTTATAAAACTCGGGTAGAAGTTCCGGAGGGTCCTGCAGGTCCCCGTCAATAACGAATAAGGCCTCCGAACCCCGCGCCAGACTGATGCCGGCTGTGAGCGCCAGTTGATGTCCATGATTTCGTGATAAAAACACTCCATGATATCGACTGTCTGTCAGGGCCAGCTGCCTTATTTTGAGCGCAGTATCATCCTTGCTACCATCGTCAATCAGTACTACCTCTATGGACAACTCACTTTGGTCCATTAGTGCATTGATCCGCTGTATCAGTAGCGGAAAGGATTCCGACTCATTGTAAAGCGGTGCAACAATCGATATTTGGGGAGTTTCCAATTTATCTCATTTTAAAAATAAGGAACTACTTTTATACTTAAACCTGATCCATTAAGGAACAGTGACGTCACCAATAATACCTGCGGTGGCATTTCCGCCTGCTATTCTGACAAGACCTATTTTATATGAACCAGGCAATAGCGTAGACAAAGGGATTTCAATCTGAGAACCCTTGCTAAACTCCTTTAATAAATTCCGCCCCACGTATTGATTCTGATTCATTTTGAACAAATACGTACGATTTTCACTCACGATAAAAGGATAGTTTCCGTCATTATAGCCGTAACTGTAGGTATTTATGGAGTCGCGAATACCAATTACGCCCGCTTCAACGCGTACCAAAACACCCATATCGCTTGGCGGCAAATCTTTAACTCTTGTGACCGCCGGCATCAGTAAAGAGGTTTCGGACGGATAGGTATATATCCCTTTCCCGACCATTTCCTGCATCAGGCTATCAACATATTCAGCCCCTTTGGAAAAGGGTACATGTCCCAAACCAAAACCGTTGAATTGCTGATTGTGCCCATTTACAAGCAAGTATTTTCTTCGTTCCGATATAGTGGGGAAATAATTAAATGCCGAGAGTATCCAGACAACTATACTGACCGCGAGCACGATCCTGAATCCCGTCGACTGCAGCTTGCTTCCGGCGGTTGCAGATAAGAAAGCCAGATAACACACCGTTAAAAATAGTGCAGGGTAAAGCTTATAATTGCTTACCAGCATCACAAAAAACCCGAATCGGGGACGCAGCAAGCCAATAACCAAAGCATTGACAAGCAGAAACACCATAACCCCCAACATAAATGCTGCGAGCTGCCGACCTTCCGTTCTTTGCGGTGTAAATCGCTGCACATATTTCGGCACTCGTTTGGGAAAATCCAAATATTTCTTCAACCACGGAATCAGAAGCGACAGAAGCCAGATAAGCACCCAGGTTAAAACCACTATACTACTGATGACCGGAAGTACGGAACGAAATTCGATGCCGAGCCACGGTGCCAGGTCAAAAAGACCGCCTAAAAATGCTAGAAATCCCAGTACGGAGAGGTGCGGATTTTTGACAAGAAAGTCTAAGCTGGATTCATTTCCCTGGGCAGACATACCATAAAAATAGAAGCCCACCGAAACGATCCCAAGCAATAGCCAAAATCCGAGTTGCCGGTAATTGTATCTAAAAATAAGAATGACCGCACCACCAACCCAAACAAATATCCCGTTACTCATGGCAAATGTGGCACAAACGGCCGTCAACATTGCCCATCCAAAACGTTCTTTGGAAAGCAAATACATCGAGAGGCAAACGAAGAATATAACCGGCTGATGCTGAAGACTGCATATGGACCATACAAAAATAAGGAAATCCTGAAGCTGAAAAAGCAGAAAAGGAACCGGCAGAAAATACCACCAGTTTATCTTGCTGCTTTTGAACGAAGTCCATAAAATGAAGCAGGTTCCAAGCGTGAAACAGGCACCGGCAATCTGTAAAAAAAAGAAATCAAGCTTCCCTGTAATTAGGTAATAAACAAGCACAAGCAGTTTACCGAAAACCATCCGATGCTCATTATTGGGCTGAACGACAAGCCTGAATCTTTCCAGAACCGACCCCTCATTGTTGATCCATTGACGCAAGAAGTCGGGAAATGGGTCAAAATCGTCGAACCAGGGGATGTTAACACCATATAAAACAATGACAATCACCCACAATAGAATGGGTAAAAGCATCAGACAACTGATCATTATTTTATTATTTCTGTTCACTGCGCTTTTCAGTCATGTAAATAGCCTCTTTGCCGAAATAGCCAGCCATGCATTTGTTCCACCAATGCTGAGGATTGGTTTTTATGTCTTCATTGAGCACAAATATCGATTCCGGTAAATTCACCAGGGCCGGAAGATATACGATCGCCTCTTTCGAATTTTTCACAAGTGCATACCTTTCAAAAACCTCCTTATCGTAGGCGGCCGCCTTACCCTTCAGCAGATCGGTATAGATCATGCGGACATTTTTACTTCGGACAAAGGTAAAAACAATGGCCAGCGACAAAAATGTGCAGAAAATCCCGTATCTCACCATCGACAAATCAAATCTGGTCGTTCCGCCTTTTACAGCATAATGGAACACGACACCAATTAAATAAAACCACCCGATCAGGAAATACAAATACACGCAGTTGATAACCCGTGGCGTGGGATCAATTCCCACACCATAATACGAAGGAAACAGCTGTGAAGCCAATACGCCAATGAACAGCAAAAATGCGAACCATACCGGAACTGCAAAATAATTTCTTGCACCTTCTGAAAGCCTGGATAACACAAACAGCCATGCGAAGGAAAACAAAATGAGGGGCGTTCGGATAATCCATCCGTAAGTTAATTTCAGCAGCATTTTGAATGACGAGGTTGCAGAAAACACCAGGTCCTTGCTCATTGGATTGCCCCCGAGGCGAATTGAATTACCAGGTGATGCAAAAAGAAAATAGCAGGACAAAGCCGCCACTACGACAGATGCGGCCATAAGCACGTCCATTTTTCTATGGAAAATCAGGCGATAACTGCACCATCCACCTAGCAGGAGAATGACCACCAACAGATTGGTTTCACTGCATCCGATAGCACAGAATATCAATAGAAGTGACAATAACCCAGGTAAAATCCTGGCACTTTGGTTATCCTGACGATACCATCGAAGTACCAGCACCACCCAGAACAGTGTGAGGATACTGGGAACGGTGTAGGTAACAAAGGCTGCCATCCAATAAAATGCTTCCACAACACTGGCCATTTGCAACACAAACAGAAAAAACACAACACCTGCAAAGCCAAAGTGAGCCATGCGGGACAAAGTAGGTGTGAGATGGCGAAAAAGACTGTATAACGCAAAAACAAATGCCGCTAACAAGACAACCGGTAATACTTTAAATCCGGTTACTGAATGAAACAGAAGCGGATTGGAGTGATTCAAAAATATTCCAAAATAACGGCCAGTCCACCCGAGATAATAAGCTTTCATGCCACCAACCCATCCAACTTTAAATACGGTATCTATGAAACAGTAGTCATCTGCTGGAGAAGGATGGTTGTAATAGGAAAGCGCAACAAGCGGTACCAGTACAGTTAACAGCAGCATGATGTTGATCCAGTTGCCCGCTATTCTGTATTTCTTATAGAATTTATTCATTGACTATTTTTTCAATAATATACCTGGGGCGGCCTTTTACTTCTTCGTAAATTTTGCCAATATACTCCCCGATCAAGCCAAGGGCCATCATATTGGAACCACTGAAAAAGGTAAGCGGTAACATGGTGGATGTCCAGCCCGGTACTGTAAATCCGATCAGATAAGATGACAGGATATAAACCACAATCAACATCGCCAGAGAGAAGTTGAGTACTCCAAAATAAAGAACGAGTCTCATGGGGAATGTGGAGAAGGAAGTGATTCCATTCCATGCAAACAAAACCATTTTACTCAATGGATACTTGGTTTCCCCGGCAATCCGCTCAAGACGATTGTAAACCACCTTATCACTTCGGAACCCTATGAGGGGTACCACGCCACGCAGAAAAAGATTAATTTCCTTGTAATTACCCAACTCCTGGAGTACTCTCCGATCCATCAGTCTAAAATCCGCATGGTTAAAAATGACAGGAACGCCCATCTTCTGCATTACTTTATAAAATCCTTCTGCCGTAGATCTTTTAAACCAACTATCCGAACTCCGGTCACCCCGAACTCCATAAACGATCATGGCTCCTTCCGCATGTTTTTCGATCATGCCGGTAATGGCATTGATATCGTCCTGCAAATCCGCATCAATGGTTATAAAGCAATCAAAATCATCGACATGCTGTTCCAGACCAGCCATTATCGCACTCTGGTGACCAAAATTTCTCGATAGCTTGACGCCAATAATCAAATCATCTTTTGCACAAAGATCCTCGATAATATCCCAGGTTTTATCCCGGCTGCCGTCGTTTACCAGGCAAATTTTACTGTCGGTACTGATCAGCCCACGCCCCATAATATCTCTATAGTACTGGCTCAGGATGGAATAGCTATGATTCAGAATTGCCTCCTCATTATAACAGGGTACGACCAATAGCAGGCGTGAAGGCTTCATTTATTATCTGGTTGGTTCAATCGGCAAAATTAGTGGTTATTATTTGATTTCAGAGTTTTTAACCCAACTGACCAATCGAAACCCATCTTTATAACAGCAGATAATTATTATCCGGTATGCGGTGAGTGCCTCAGAATGAAAGGAACCTGGCATAATCAGGAGCAAAGTAAAATGCTATATCTCAGCACGTCTCCTAAACAATCTGCGCTTATGCAATAATGGGTATAACAACACCGCAAGCAGAATAAGGATGGTTCCAAGGTAAAAGCCATCTGTCATCCTTTCTTTTTCACCAAAAAAGAAAAATGCTAAAGCTATGCCGTAAACGGGCTCCAGGTTGATGGTAAGATTAATCAGATAGGCCGAAAACTGTCGCATGAGCTGTGTGGCCATGCTGCTGGCATAAACGGTACATATCCAGGAAAGAAAAAGAATCCAGACCCAATCATACCCAACCGGCCAAATCGGATCCGGGGAAGTCCAGCCTCTCCATTCAGCAAACATCAGGATGATCATTGAAAAAATACTCGCCCCTACCATTTCATAAAAGGTGATCACAAAAGCATCGATCCTTTGCACCAGCCTGCTATTGGCTACGGTGAAGGAGGCAGCAAGGAAAGCCGAGGCAATAGCCAACAGCAATCCGAAAGCATGATCAAATTCAAAGCGGAAAACTACGTAAAGGCCTGCAAAAGCTAAAATGCCAAGGCCAACCTCCAACAGGCGAACAGGCCTTCGGTTTACCAGCGGCTCAATAAGACTTGTCCAAAGCGAGGTGGTGGCCATACCAGCAAGGCACACCGACGCAGTGGAGACCCTGGCAGAGGCAAAAAATAAAATCCAATGAGCGGACAACAACAGACCTACCAAAAGCATTCTGATCAAATCCCTGGTGCTAACCGTGAAACGCTTTCTTTTTAACCTTATCAACACGAGAAGGCCAAGGGCAGCAAATAAAGTGCGGTAAAACACCAGGGCGACGGGTGATATGGTCACAAAAAGACCAACAATGGCTGTGAAGCCCCAGATTAATACCAGAAAATGCAAATGTAAATACGACCTGAGATTCAATCCGGAAAACATTAACGAGGGAGCGTCTTGTACAAGATAAAGCCAATGAATGAAAAAACAATGTTTGGCAGCCACACTGCAAAAAGCGTGTTAATGGTACCTGCTTCAGCTACACCCTTAGACAACAAGAAGAAAAGTATGTATATAAACGCCAGCATAAAGCCTAGAGCGATCTGCCATCCAACCCCTCTTCTGCTCTTACGGGCCGATACGATCACCCCTATTGCAGTCAGGATCAGAATGGCGAACGGTTGTGTGAACCGTATGTATTTTTCAATCAGATACACCTCAAGTCCATCTGCTCCCCGGCTTTTGAGCAGGGCTATATAGTCGTTCAGTTCAGGTAGTGTGAAAGTCTCGTAGAGATTATAATCACTTTCAAAATCTTTCGGGTAAAGATTGATTGTTGTATCTATCGCCGTACCTGTCTTGATGGTTTCACCCATTTTATCAAAGGTCCGTACCTGATAGTTCTGCAAGGTCCACTTTTTCTTCTTGGGCTGCCAGACCAATTTATCTGCCGAAAATTTCTGCAGCAACTGATTTCCCTTTACCGTCTCCATTGTAAATTTATTGCCGGTCTGCGTGGAAATATTATAGCTTTCCAGATAGGCATATACATTTGGAGCAATGGTAATATGTACGTTTCTGGATCCAAAATAGAACTCCTGCCTCACATAGGTTTTTTCAAAGCTATTACGAATCTTATTTGCTTTGGGCAGTATCCATCCCACCTGAAGAAATGTGATGCCTCCAAGTACTGTGGCACCCACCATATAGGGCAGCAAAAGCCTGCCAAAACTAATACCACTACTGAGAATGGCAATAATTTCAGTACGGGCCGCTATTCGCGAGGTAAAAAAAACGGTTGCAATGAAAACCATCAAAGGACTGATGTAATTGATCCAGTAGGGAATCAGATTGAGGTAATAATCAATCAGGATCGCTTTTAAGGGTGCTTTTTTGTCAAGAAAATCATCCACCTTCTCGGTGTAGTCGATCATACAGATGATGAGTACGATCACAAAAGCGACAAAGACATAGGTAATCAGGAAATTCTTGATCAGATAACGATCCAATATTTTTAATCTCATGGCTGGGTAAGTCTCATCCGCGTTGCACTAATAAATTCTTTGAAACTTCCAGACTTATAAACAACGTCCGGCTACCGTCAATGCGTACGGAGGCGGATTTATCGTATTCATTTTTTTCTTCTATTTCAATCTCGCATCCGAGTGTAATACCCGACCTGTCCAAATGCTGGAGAAATGGAGGCGCGTGATCCAAAACACCCATCATCAGTACTTTCTCGCCAATTTGCACATCAGTCAGGATCAAATAATCCGGCTCGGTAAGGTTTCCCTTAGCATCCGGAATAGGGTCCCCGTGGGGGTCAAACCTTGGATGTCCAAGAAATGCATCGAGCTTTTCTACCAATACTTCTGATGGGATGTGTTCGAGTTCCTCTGCAATATCATGAACTTCATCCCAGCCAAAGCCTAGTTTTTCAACCAAAAACACCTCCCAGAGCCGGTGTTTGCGAATCACGTTAATCGCTACTTTCTCTCCGCTCTCCGTTAATCTTACACCCTGGTATTTTTTATAATGTATTAACCCCTTTTCTGCAAGCTTGCGAAGCATATCGGTGACCGACGCGGCACGTGTTGAAGTACTTTCAGCCAAAGCATTTGTACTTACTTCCAAACCTTCCCTGCCAGACAAAGCGTGGATGATCTTTAAATAGTTTTCTTCTGTGAAGGAATTTTGCATAAGTATTAGCTAAGAGCGGTCAGGCAATAGCCACTGGCGTTAAATATGGTCGCTCTAAAACTTCATGACGTAACAGACATTAAAGAATCTGTAATTTGAGCGAATCACAAAAGTACGATTTACTAATCAAATTAAAAAAAATTTAGACTAACCTAAAATATATTTAAAAGTACACCTATCTTTGTTTTCAGTATTCAGAATTGATATTGTAGCTGATAAAGAAATGCCAGACAACCCGTTATCCAAAAAGGACTTTTCCCAAAAATTCGTTGCCCACGATAATCAACTTGCTTCGCTTTCAGAAGTGCATTCGTCAATTGCTGTTCCTGAGGGAGTAGGTTTTTGGAAAAAACTAATGGCATTTACCGGACCCGGGCTGATGGTTGCTGTGGGTTACATCGATCCGGGCAACTGGGCCACTGATATCGAAGGTGGATCGCGATTTGGCTATGCATTACTTTCGGTTATCCTTATTTCCAATCTTTTTGCAATGCTGCTGCAGCATCTGGCTTTAAAACTTGGGATTGCTTCGGGCCGGGACCTTGCACAAGCTTGCCGCGATTATTACTCAAAACCTGTATCGCGAATGCTTTGGGTATTATGCGAAATAGCCATTGCCGCAACCGACCTGGCAGAAGTAATTGGTTCGGCAATAGCCCTAAACTTACTTTTCGGATTGCCACTTCCGGTGGGTGTGGTGGTCACTGCCCTGGATGTATTGATCATTTTATACTTTCAGCAAAAGGGATTTCGCCTCATTGAAAGCATTGTTGCTGGCCTGATGGGCTTGATATTATTTAGTTTTTTATACGAAATGATCGTTTCGCAACCCTCAGTATCAGGAATTTTAGGTGGAATTTTACCAAAGACACAGATTATTACAGACCCCGGCATGTTATATATCGCTATCGGAATACTCGGAGCGACTGTAATGCCTCACAATTTATATCTACACTCTGGCATTGTGCAGACCCGCGCTTTCAAAAGAGATGACGAGGGGAAGAAAAGTGCCATAAAATTTGCCACGATCGATTCAACCGTCTCACTGGGACTTGCTTTTTTCATCAATGCTTCCATTCTCATCCTGGCCGCAGCAACTTTTCACAGCTCTGGACATTATGAAATTGCCGATATTACAGACGCCTATCACCTGCTCGATCCGTTACTGGGTGTTGAACTCGCAGGTATTTTCTTTGCACTGGCTTTACTTGCGTCTGGTCAAAGTTCTACACTCACCGGAACCCTGGCCGGCCAGATTGTCATGGAAGGATTTCTCAACATCCGGCTGAAGCCATGGCTGAGGCGCCTAATTACCAGAGGAATAGCAATCGTTCCGGCGCTTATCGTAGCTATTCTTTATGGAGAAAAGGGAACCGCTGACCTGCTGGTATTCAGTCAGGTAATTCTGTCGTTACAACTTAGCTTTGCGGTAGTACCACTGGTGGTATTTACTTCAAACAAAACCATGATGGGTAAATTTGTCAACTCCAAGCCAGTTAATGTTATCGCCTGGACGGTTAGTGCAATCATCATGAGCCTCAATATCTACCTGCTATTCCGTACACTACTTTAGGAGCACAGTCTTTGAATCAAATTTATTTTTGCATTCCAGTATCTTCTTTGAAAGCGGTTTCCTAACTTTCGCCGTTTTTAACCTGATTGAATGGAATCCAAGCATCATCTCGACAAATTGTCTGCCGCCGGCATCCTTGTTGCATTCGGTATTATTTACGGAGATATTGGCACCTCGCCACTCTATGTCATGCAGGCGATTATCCTCAATGAAAAAATTACAGAGGAAATCATCTATGGGTCCATTTCCTGCATATTCTGGACGCTAACCTTACAAACCACCGTTAAATATGTGATCCTGATACTCAGGGCCGACAACCGCGGTGAAGGAGGGATTTTTGCGCTTTATGCATTGGTAAGGAAACATGCGAAATGGCTCACCGTTCCCGCCATTATTGGTGGCAGCACTTTGCTGGCTGACGGGATTATCACTCCGCCCATTTCCGTCGCATCCGCTGTTGAGGGGTTACAGCTCATTTACCCCGACATTCAAACTATTCCTATTGTAATAGGAATTCTTACGCTGATTTTTATTATTCAGGCTTTTGGTACCAAAGCAGTCGGTAGAGCTTTCGGGCCTATCATGGTTACGTGGTTTGTGATGCTGGGTGTACTCGGTGTATATCAGATCATCGAACACCCGGAGATCCTCAAGGCCTTTAATCCAAAATACGGCTTTGACCTGCTTACCAATCACCCCGGGGGATTCTGGATGCTGGGCGCTGTATTTCTTTGTACCACGGGTGCAGAAGCTCTCTACACCGATTTGGGGCACTGCGGCAGGGAAAACATTCGAATCAGCTGGATATTTGTCAAAAGCTGCCTGGTACTTAACTATTTCGGACAAGGAGCCTGGTTGCTTTCTGAGGTTGGAAACCTGCTGAACTCGAGAAAGCCTTTTTATGAGATTATGCCCGAATGGTGGTTGTTACCAGGAATCATCATAGCAACTTCAGCAGCGATTATCGCCAGCCAGGCATTGATATCTGGTTCTTTTACGCTGATTTCAGAAGCAATTCGCTTAAATTTCTGGCCAAAGGTTCGCCTGGTATATCCAAGCGACCAGAAGGGGCAACTTTATGTACCGAGCATCAACTGGTTATTATGGCTTGGCTGCATGGCTGTCGTACTGTACTTCAAGGAATCTGCAAACATGGAAGCGGCCTATGGACTTGCCATTACGATGACCATGATCATGACCACGATACTGTTTTCATATTACCTGTACTTAAAAAGAGTCAATCTTTGGATTGTTATTGGCTTTATGCTTTTGTATTTGACCATCGAAGGGTTGTTCTTAGGAGCTAATTTGCTCAAATTTGCCCATGGTGGATGGTTCACTATCCTGATTGGCGTTCTGGTTGCCGGGCTCATGTCTGTGTGGTTAAGGGCATTCTACATCAAGTTGCGGTTAACAGAGTATACAAAATTAGAAAAATACGTCCCGGCATTACACGAACTCAGCAGGGATATCAGCATTCCAAAATACTCCACACACCTGGTTTTTATGACCAATGCCTCACGCGCATCCGAAATCGAAACAAAGGTCATTTATTCCATTTTTCAGAAGAGACCCAAGCGAGCCGATATTTATTGGTTTTTACATGTGGACACCACCGATGATCCTTACACCATGGAATATAAGGTGATGGCCGATGATGATGACGATGACAACATTATCAAAATCAATTTCCGTCTTGGTTTCAGAGTTGAACAACGGATCAACCTTTTCTTCAGAAAGGTGGTGGAAGATATGGTTATGAATAAGGAAGTGGATATTACCAGCCGATATGAGTCGCTTAATCGCCAGAATATCACCGGAGATTTCAGATTCGTAGTTTTGGAAAGATTTCTTTCCTTCGAAAACGACCTGCCCTTTGTAGAGCAGCTCGTCATGAAAACTTATTTCTTTGTCAAAGATTTTACTACACCGGAAGACAAGTGGTTCGGGCTAGACAGTAGTTCTGTAAAAATTGAAAAAGTACCGCTTATCATTCGGCCCGTGGAGAATATAAAACTCAAGAGGGTTTATAGCTGATAAAAAAACACTTACAGAGAAGTGAAAAGGATCGGGTTTCATATAGAGACCTGATCCTTTTTATTTGACAAAAATTCGATAAACACCCTGATATACACATTGAAATTCAACATTTTACATCTCTAATTCAAATACAATTGCTCCCTCCATCCTGTAAGATCAGACAGATGGTCGTTCGGAATAAACCTCAAAAACGTGACTTCAATACACTCCTAACGTCACTAAATTCCTCGTAAACGTTCCGAATGATGCGTAAAAAAAATGATGTCTTACTCAAAAGCGCCTTCGAAGAATCCTTTCCCGATCTTCTACGGTTCTTCTTTAAAGGCGCTGAGACCATATTTGACATGCACAAAGGCTTTGAGTTTATGGATAAGGAACTGCATGAACTCTTTCCGGAACTTGACAAAAAGGGTGGAAGTCGTTTTGTTGATATGTTGGTAAAATCTTTTCTGATCAATGGCAACGAAGAATGGATACTGATACATCTTGAAATACAGCACAAAAACGACAAAAATTTCCCAAAAAGAATGTTTCAGTACTTCTACCGGATTTACGACCGGTATAACGTACCCATTACTGCAGTTGCAATTTTCACCGGCGACAGTGTAACCAACCGACCTACACATTTTGAGCACCGCTTTTTAGGCACAGAAATCAGATATGAATACAACGCTTACCATATTTTCGACCACAACGAGAGCGAGCTGCTAACAATGCACAACTTGTTTGCACTGGTAATTCTGGCGGCACAGAAGGCCTTGCTGATGGGCAAAATACCGGATGAAGATTTAGGGCAACAACGACTGATGATTGCAAGAACACTGGTACAAAGTCAAAGGTACGACTCTGAAAAAATCAGGCGTTTTCTATTCTTTTTGAAGACTTTCATACACATTGAAAACCCCAAAATAAATTTTAACTTTGATAAAGAAATTGATTTTTTAACAAACAATCACAACGCGATGGGAATCATTGAAACAATCAAGATGATCACTAGAGAAGAGGGACGCGAAGAGGGACGCGAAGAGGGACGCGAAGAGGGACGGGAAGAGGGGATTAAAATGGGACTGAAAGAGGCATCCGAGAGAAAAGACTACGCGTTTGTTAAGAACCTCCTTTTAAATACTGACTTCGAAACTGCCAGGATCGCTGCTCTTACAGGGGTAACCGAAGCTTATGTGAGCAAAATACGTTCGGAAATCAGTAGTTAACAAGCTGGCCGGGAATAGAAATTCTAACGAGCAATTAGAGTGTTATGGGAATCATTGAAACAATTATGATGCTCAATAGAGAAGAAGGGCGTAAAGAAGGCCGTAAAGAAGGCATTAAATTGGGACTGAAAGAAGCAGCGGAGAGAAAAGACCACCAGTTTGTTAAAAACCTCCTTTTAGATACTGACTTCGAAATTGCCCGGGTCGCAGCTCTTGCAGGAGTAACCGAAGAATTTGTGGCAAAAGTCCAGTCGACCTTTATGCGTTAACATCTTAGGAAAATTGCTATTTTAAATAAACTCCATCCTCTCCATCTCTGCTTAGAACTACCTCTACATGCTCACGAATAGTGGTACTCAGCGAATAACCCACATAATCTGCGTGAACCGGGAATAAATGATGGCTGCGATCCACCATGACAGCCACCTGAACCTTCTTCATCCTCACCTTTAGAAATGGTTCCAATGCAAAGGCGAGGGTTCTTCCGGTATTAAGTACGTCGTCTGCCACAACCACCACCTTATTCTCAACCTGAACAGTCTCGCTATCAAACAAAATTGGGCTCTGGTGATGAATGTTCTTGTCGAAACGCAACTCGATAAGCTGTATCTCAAGCGGTGAAATATCACGTAGCTCATTCGCAAGTTTACCTGCAAATGCATAACCTTCACCCTCAATACCAGCTATGAGTAAACTGCTCTCTTCGAAGTTCTGCTCATATATTTCAAAGGCGATCCTCCGTATTTTTTGACTTGTCTGTAATGAACTTAATATCTGGCGTCGTACCGTGTTGCTATTTTCAGTCATTGCATTGTGAAGATTCTTGAAGAAGTAAAGTTAGATAATGCGCTTGAAAACTACCGCTTCATCTCAATAAAGTTACGAATCCAGGATGCTACTTCCAGGTCATTTAATGTCATTTGAAGACTTGAGATGCCCGTTGCAACCTTTTCTTGTCCAATGCGTTCCACACGAAGTTCCATTAAAGCCTGGTCATATTCTTTGGAAAATTCAGGATGTGCCTGAATACCCAGCATGTTATCACCAACCTGAAATATGGCATTTGGGCAATCTTCAGTTCTTGCCAGCAATAAACTTCCCGTGGGCAATTGTAACACCTGATCCTGACACATCATCAAGAGATTAAAGACTGAAAGTGAGGGCGCCATCCATTTTTCAGTTCTTAAAACTTCAAAAGAGTGAATACCCACACACCAACCCACTTCAGATTTCTGAACCTTCCCTGCCAACGACTCACCCAGCAACTGATGTCCAAAGCAAATACCCACATAGACTTTTCCCGAATCGCGAAGCTCCCGAACAAAAGCTTGTAAACGAACGATCCATTCTTCGTTGTCATAAACAGAATTTTTCGAACCGGTGCAGATATAAGCATCGCATTCACTGGTATCATCAGGAAAGTGCCCGTTGCAAACATCATAGAACTCAAATCCCCAATCAGGTGCAACTTGTGCAAACAACGCAGGGAACATCTGTCGATAGTCCCCTGCAATATGTTTCAACTCATCCCTTACGTGGTCACACTCCAAAAGTCCGATTTTCATTTCCAATAGCAGTGAGCAGTCAGCTTTGGGTCACGCGGCGGACCGCTGTTAGCCCAATAACCCTTTTACAGATTTTGTTTAAATATTTTCTTAATGACAGGAAACGGAAAGCAACAATCCTTTGGTATTGCAGATTTCACAGATATCAGCTTAAGGGCATCTTCAGATGAAAGGACTTTGGCCTTGTCAGTGCTTCATAACCGACTGTCGAAAGTGTACATCCACGACCCGAATTTTTCACCCCTGTCCAGGCGAGTGCTGGATCCAGATAATCACAACGATTCATAAACCATGTGCCTGTTTCTACCTGCTCGCCGATTTTCAAGGCCGTCTCCAAATCCTTCGTCCAGATGGAAGCCGTAAGACCATACTGACTGTCATTCATTAAGCGGATCGCCTCTTCATCACTTTTTACCGGCATGATCCCAACTACCGGCGCGAAAGTTTCCTCCGTCATGATCTCCATAGAATGGTTCACGTTTACCAAGACCTGAGGCGCAAGATAAGGTGTTCCCGGCTGGTTGGCAGGAAAAAGATCCGGATCTATCAATGCCTTAGCACCCTGCCCTACGGCTTCATCAATTTGTTTCTGAGCAAAATTAGCAGCGGATACCCTTACCATGGGGCCAAGCGTAGTCTCCGCATTTAATGGATTCCCCAGCGTATAGGTCTTAGTCATTTCTACAAAGCCTTCTATGAATTTTTCATACACGTCTTCGTGCACATAAATCCGTTCAATACCGCAACAGGACTGTCCGGAATTAAAAAAAGAACCATCAACCAGATTCTCAATCGCATCCGAAAGATCTGCATCGGCCCGAACGTAAGCAGGATCTTTGCCCCCTAGTTCCAGACCGCCTACAATGAATCGTTTATTGATAGCTTGCTGCACTGCATGACCTCCTTCCACAGATCCGGTAAACGCGACATAATCAACCCGCTCGTCACCAATTACATCAGCCACCTGCTGATGACTCAAATGCAGGTATTGAAAAACACCCTCCGGCAGTCCGGCATAGTCAAATGCGGCAGCATAGCGCTCTGCGCAAAGTGGCGTTTGTTGCGCATGTTTCAGAATCACCGCATTTCCCGCCATAATTGCAGGGATAACAGTATTTACCGATGTCAGATAAGGGTAATTCCATGGCGCAACTACGAAAACCACACCTAAGGGATCACGACGAATAAATCTTTTGAAGCCCTGAATTTCTTCCACTTCCACATCAGCAAGTGCTTTACCTGCGATCGATATCATGTAGTTGGCACGATCATTAAATCCTTTGCGAATTTCATTTGCCGTGTAACGGATTGGCCTGCCCATTTGCCAGGTAAGTTCCAGCCCTATTTCATCCGCATTATTTAAAAAGTACGCTACTGCTTTCCGACAAATTGCTTCCCGTTCAGCAAGCGTGGTTTTTCTCCATTCTCTTTGGGCCAGAACGGCCTTTGCCAGCGCTGTCTGAACCTCGGAATCGGCGGCCAATGTACGTTCAACATAGACCGACCCGTCAATAGGGCTTATTGTTTTTTGTGTAGACATGGGTTTTCAGGGGAAAAGAGGAAGGAAAGATGGCCAATGGAAGAACAAGCAAGCCATTTCTCCCGTGGGTCCACCCTCCCTTCTCCAAAATTAAATCGGTGTTACATATGCGGAAGTTATACCGCCATCTACGAGAAAATCAGTTCCAGTTACAAATGACGATTCGTCAGAGGCAAGGAACAATGCAGCATAAGCCATTTCCTTTGCTTCACCAAAGCGACCCATGGGGATATGAACCAGGCGACGTTGTTTTTTCTCTTCCGTATTCAAAAATTTCATCAGTAATTCTGTCCGTAACGGACCCGGACACAACGCATTAACCCTGATATTCTCTCGTGCGTGAATAACAGCAAGCTCTCGCGTCAAAGCCAAAACGGCCCCCTTACTGGCGGTATACGCGATTTGCGGAGTAGCCGCTCCTAAAATGGCGACAAAAGACGCTGTATTAATGATCGATCCTCCCCCGGCACGCTGCAGTGCAGGAATACCATATTTGCAACCAAGGAATACGCCCTTGGCGTTGATATTCATGGTCAGATCCCAAATGGATTCTTCGGTACTCATGGCATTATCATCGTCGCTGTGCATAATCCCTGCGTTGTTGAAGATGATGTTGAGCTTACCGAACTTCTCCTCTGTGAATTTTACAGCAGCTTCATTGTCAGCAGCTTTGGATACATCTGAATGTATGAAGTAAGCTTCGCCTCCGTTTGCATTCACTTCGTCGGCCGTGGCCTGCCCTGCTTCGTCATTTACATCGGTCACCACGATCTTTGCACCTTCCTTAGCAAATAACAAGGCCGTTTCCCGACCTATTCCACCGCTTCCGCCGGTGATGAGCGCAACTTTATTTTCTAATCGCATTTTTTGTTTATGTATTAATTATGTGATGATTCTATACTTCAAATAAAGTCTACACAGAGGTTTTTGAAAACAGCTATGAATAGCTCTGCGAATCCCTGCGTATAATATGCTTTAAGCTTTGTGTTTCTCCTTTTCAAACTCCGAGTATCTCTGTGTAAACTACCAAAGGGTACTATATCTGTTCAAAATACCTTTTTCTTTCCCAGTCTGTTACCGATTTGTCGTAAGCCCGTTGCTCTGTTTTAAAGAAATGACTGTAGTGCTCCACAACCTCGGCGCCAAATGCCTCTTTAGCAAATTCGCTGTTTTCAAATAAGGAGGTTGCTTCTGCTAATGTGTATGGAACTCGGGGCAAATGCGCAGCTGCATAAATATCACCCACAAATATCTCTGGAGGCTCAATCTTATTTTTTATTCCAGCCAGCCCCGAAGCCAATGAGGCTGCGAATGCCAGGTACGGGTTACAATCGGCCCCGGGAATGCGGCATTCAATACGTAAGCTAGGGCCGCTTCCAACTACACGAAAACCTGCTGTTCGGTTGTCATAGCTCCACGCAAGACGTGTGGGCGCCCAGGATCCATCCACAAAACGTTTGTAAGAATTTATAGTTGGAGCATAAAACGGCATCACATCCGGTACATGTTTGATCCAACCGCCCAGAAACCAACGAAACAGGTCGGAACCTTTTACCGGACCGAAGGCCGTGTCACCCGCGAAAGCATTTTTACCATCTTTCCACAGGCTCATGTGAATATGGCTGCTTGATCCTGCCTGATCGGTAGTAAATTTGGCCATAAAGGTTACAGACAACCCCATTGCATCAGCTACTTCCTTCATGCATTGCTTGTAAATCACATGGTTGTCGGCCATCGGGAGGACTTCCGAATAGCGTACATTCAATTCATGCTGCCCCAGCCCCCACTCCCCTTTCGAAGTTTCAACGGGTATACCCGACTTCTTAAGATGACGGCGAACCGCAGAGGTAAACTTCTCGTTACGTGTGCCTTGTAAAATGTGGTAATCCTCCAGATAGTATCCCGCCGGGGATAGATTTTGATAGTTTTGTTCGAACGCTTGTTTATATGTGTTCTCAAGAAGGTAATATTCCAGCTCCGACGCAGCGAAACATTTCAGATCATCCAGTGCAAGAACATCCAGTTGTTTTTTCAGAATGGATCTCGGGGCGATTGATTCCGGCCGGTGCGTCTTTTCGTTGTGCAGATCACAAACAATCATGGCTGTTTTGTCCAGCCAGTCTGCTACACGCAAGGTTGACATGTCTGGCACCATGTGGAAATCACCATAACCCAGTTCCCAATTGGCATATTGATAACCCGGTACCGGATCCATTGCCATATCGGTAGTAAGCAAATAGTTACACCCATGTGTACCTGATTTTACCACACTATCCAGAAAATACTCCGCGTCTACCCGTTTACCCATCAAACGGCCGTAATGGTCCGTAAATGCCACCACAACCGTTTCAATCAGGTCGTCGGCCACCATTTTTTCAAATCCTTCTAATGTTAACATGTTCTTTATTTATGGAGGCACTTAACGCCTCAACTGGGGTCAAAATGAGATCAGCGCAATTTATCCATTTTCGCATTCATAGGAAATTTTATCAGCACCTTTTTACCTGAGGCTTTTTCCAGCATTGGCGTAAGTATTTTCCGTGCGTTATCCTTGGTCTGCTCTATAATTCCCATATCCAGGGCTGATTTCTGGATTTGCTTTTCTGCCTGTTTATACGCCTCCTGAACCAATTTACCTTCGTCAGTAAAAGCGTATTCGGTATTATATATTTTTGATTTTTCATGATCAATTTTAAAAACACAAAGCTCCGGCTCCGGCATATTCACCACCAGCGTTTCCTGCTCGGTAGTAATATCAGCAATCTTCATTTGGGTCAAATCCACACAGCCGATCGCTTCACCTTGCACAATCAGCACCGCTTTTGCATTGGGCAACCAGGTTTTTATCACTTCCTGCTCCACCACGTCCTTGAAATTATACTTAACCAGTTCCAGTTTCCCCATTGCGGTCATTTCCTGCAAAACAATCGTATGAACCGATTCCGTTTTATCTTCTCCTGAAAGCCAATCGGGGAACCAGTTACCGGCACTAAAATTGCCCCAAAGTGTTTTCAATCCTACGAGAATGACAATAAACACAAGAAAACGGACGAGCCAGGACAAAAATCGCATAGGTGGTTGCATTGGTGATAATTTAAGAAAAACAAGTTACCATATTTTGCGATATAGTTGGACCTCTATTCCATTATCGATATTTTTTTCACCCAACAATGACTAAATCAATAAAAGACTTCACCCTCCCGCCTCATTCTGTTCCCTGCCGATACGTTGCGCAAGCACGCTGGCAGCAATAAGTTGTAGTGCATGGTACAACATGATTGGCAAAAGTATCACACCAGCCTGCGCACCAGGAAAAAGCACCTTTGACATCACCGCCCCCTGTACCAGGGATTTTTTCGAACCGCAAAAAACCGCTGTAATTCTATCTTCCCGGCTAAATTTCAAAAGACTACAAATTAATGTAAGTGTAAAATAAATTACAAAAAACATGAGCATCATTCCAGTCCCTAAAAGAAGGATATCTTTTACTGCGAACCCTTTAAAAAGATGCTCCCCAAAGGATTCACAAAAGGATGTGTAAACGATGAGCAAAATAGAGGACTGATCAAAGTAACGAATGTATCGTTTATGTTTTTCAGCAAAATATCCCCAACGCTTGTTCAGCACTATTCCGGCAATTACTGGTAGCAATACTTGCAATGCTAATTTTCCGACTACTGAACCGAGATCAAAATGTCCTGGGATTTGACCTGAATCCGTATTTAACACGAGCCCCATCCATAGAGGAGTGACAAAAACACCTATCAGACTGGAAACTGAAGAATTGAAAATGGCGGCAGGGATATTGCCCCTGGCAATTGAAACCATTACGACCGAGGAAGATACGGTCGAAGGTAGCGCAGTCAAAAAGAAGATCCCCAACCAGATTACCTTGCTTTCCTCTGTTTTGAACAGTGGCCGAAATGCCAACGCTATCAACGGGAAAAAAACGAATGTAGACACGTGCACAATGGTGTGTAACTTCCAGTTGACCAGACCGCTGCGAAGTTTTTCCGGACTTAGCCTCAGGCCATAAAAAAAGAAAATCACAGACACAGCGTAAGTCGAAATCTCACCCAAATGCAAGGGACTATTTTTCATACCTGGGTACGGCCACACCCACGCAAGGCTAATCATGGCCAAAAGCGCAAGTAAAAACCCATCCAGTCCAGCCTTAGCGGCAATTTCCAAAACCTTCTTCATCCTAAAACATTGATACTGCCACTCAAACCAGCCTACAAAAAATAAGTCAACAGTCCATGGCTTCTTTAATCAATTCACAAAACACATCAAAGTTTGCAATAAAACCGTTCAATTTTCTTGTTTTGTAAAACACTTCATGGATCAGGTACATGCGTCAGGTGGAATTCAAAGGCCTTCAAGGATCAAGTAACCAGTGCAGGCTAACAGTGGAAATAAAATTGGGAAAACCAGAAATCCCAACTATGCCCTGAATAGCGACATTAGGAAACACGACCTGGATTACGTTAAGGAAGTATTACCACAGCTAAAATAAAGCTGGTAGATGGAAAGATTTGAAATGAAATCGAGTATTGTGACCTCTTTCGGAATAACTCTTAAAGCAAATTGAAAGGCTCAATATGGTTTAAAACCCATTTACCAGGTCTGGCTTCCGGGATTTATCACGGTTCTTTGCAGGCCTTTTCTTCCTGTTTCTTCCCCACCAAATTATGAATCCGGTAACAGGCAAACTGGCGCATACCAAACTGGCACAGAAAGCTAGGATTTTGCCCGGCAGCCCGAGAATTGCACCAACATGAATATCATAATTCATTCGCCTGAGCTTATTGGCAAATGAAGCCTCGCTATACTTCCCGGTATATGGCCCGGCTATATTGATTTTTTTTAGTGAAAATTGATCAAAGTAGTTAAAGTCGACATGATAATAGGTGCCGGCACGAAAATTAACATACGAGTAAATGGATTCGGATTTCAGATGTGGTATTGAGATATTGATTCCCTCGTTGTGAGGATATTCCTTTTGCAACGCGAACCAGGCTTTGTCAACAGCTTCGATCGGCTTTTTGAAAAGTGAAGGGGAAATGGTATCCGATGGCGGAATCACATAAGCATCCGATCCAGTGCCTCCGGTGATGGCGTACAGTGATTGTGAAAACCACTGAAAACCCCACACCAGCCCGGTTACGGCAAGTATCAGGCCAATGAACATCATGTAAAAACCAAAAACATTATGCATATCATAATTTCTTCTCCGCCATGATCCGTTCCATTTAACCGAAAACCGCTGCTTCGCAGCTGATTTGTTTTTGGGCCACCACAACACCAGGCCGCTGATCAGCATACCTAAAAATATCAGACAGGAAGTTGCCACCACGGGCTGCCCTATGTTGGCTGGGAGCCAAAGGTAATAGTGCCCATGGAGAATAAAATGAAAGAAATCTTCGTCCTCATTCCATACTTTAACCACTTTGCCGGAATACGGATTAACGTACACAACATAGTAATATTCAGGGTCGGCGTTGTAGAACCCCACTTCCGCATTTCGCGTAGGAACGCCGTACAATATCCCGTTGGCTTTCTTCCCGGGTAAAAATGCCTCGGCACGGGCCTGCAGAACAGATGGCGGCAGCAATTCCGATTTAGGACGCCCTTCGACAAAACGGTGAGGCTCTGTAAAGCCCTTAATTTCCTGCTCAAACGCCAGTATACAACCCGTTAGGGAAACAATAAAAACCACCACACCCGAGATCAGGCCAAGGTATAAATGCAGTTTCCCTATCCATTTTTTAAAAGTCATGCGATCTCGTTTGCGCCATTCGGTCGACAAATGTAATTGTACTAATTATAAATAACAAGGCAGGCCACTAACTAACCTGATTTAGGAAAATATCCTTTTTTCAGCTATTTAAAATCCCTACTGTCATACCATAATCATTGGTATCGGAATATTAGGATGATTACAGTTGTCAATTCTCAATCTCGCATATTCTCCATATGCAGATACCAGATCATTTGCCGAGCCTTTGCATTACAGGAATCATATTTGATGTTGAGTGACGTTAGAAACTTCGTCAACCAACTGATCCATTCTACCTTTCACCGAAAAAATCAGTAATTTTGCACTCCTAAAACGGGTAAGACGAAATTATTTACACAAAATAGGCTAAAAGCTAACCGTGTGCCGGAACCACCATCCTGTAACGTACCAGCAAATGCCCAATAGCTAAATGAAATACAACGAGCACAAGAACCTGAGCTATCCACAGATCGGAGAGGACGTTCTGAAATTCTGGCAAGACAATAAAATATTTGAGGCTTCGGTAGAAACACGCGAAGGCGCCCCCACATTTACTTTTTATGAAGGTCCCCCTTCGGCAAATGGCACTCCGGGTATACACCATGTGATGGCAAGGGCTATCAAGGACATTTTTTGCCGTTATAAGACGCTCAAGGGCTTTCAGGTAAAACGCAAAGGGGGCTGGGACACCCATGGTTTGCCCGTTGAATTACAGGTTGAAAAGGAGCTTGGCATTACAAAAGAGGACATCGGCAAATCGATTTCCGTTGAAGATTACAACGAAAAATGCCGGCAGACGGTCATGAAATTCACGGATCAATGGAATGACCTGACGGAAAAAATGGGTTATTGGGTAGATTTGGAAAACCCTTACATCACTTACAAAAATGAGTACATAGAAAGCCTGTGGAGCTTGCTTAAAAAACTTTACGACAAAGGTCTGCTCTACAAAGGATATACCATCCAGCCCTATTCACCTGCAGCCGGAACCGGACTCTCCTCCCATGAGCTAAACATGCCCGGCACGTATAAAGATGTGAAGGATACGACCATTGTGGCCATGTTTAAGGTGAAGAATGCCACCGCGTACCGGCTGTTTGAAGCATTACCGGACATAGATATCCGCATACTGGCCTGGACTACCACACCGTGGACGTTGCCTGCCAACTCCGCTTTGACCGTTGGAGCCAACATCAATTATGTGTTGGTAAAAACCTTCAACCCCTACACCCATGAGCCCGTTCACGTGATATTGGCGAAGGATCTTACCGGAAAATATTTTTCTGAAAAAGGCCTCGATGGCGACTTTGACGGATATGCAGAAAGCGATAAAAAGATATTGCCATGGACTGTTGTATCCGAATTTAAAGGAAAAGATCTGGAAGGCGTGGAATATGAGCAACTGCTCCCCTACGTGCAACCTTCGACACCAGCGTTCAGGGTAATACTTGGTGATTTCGTTACTACAGAAGATGGAACTGGTGTGGTACATACCTCCCCTACCTTTGGCGCGGATGACTTTCGTGTTGCCCAGCAGAACGGAATTCCGTCTATCATGGTAAAAGATGAAACAGGAAAGGAAGTACCCATTGTAGATCGTCAGGGCCGTTTTGTGAAGGAAATAACCGACTATGCCGGACGTTACGTTAAGCCAGAGTATCATTCAGCAGAAGAGCAGAACGATCCTGAATTCAGGCCAACGGACGTGCTCATCGCGATCAAACTGAAAGAAGAAGGCAATGCCTTCAAAGTAGAAAAATACGAACACCCTTATCCACACTGCTGGCGTACGGACAAGCCTGTACTTTATTATCCGCTGGATAGCTGGTTTATCAAAACCACAGCCATGAAAGACCGCCTGGTGGAACTGAACAAAACCATCAACTGGAAGCCGGAAAGCACAGGAACAGGACGTTTTGGGAACTGGCTTGAGAACCTGGTAGACTGGAACCTTTCACGGTCTCGTTACTGGGGTACGACCCTGCCCATCTGGCGCACCGAGCACGGTGAAGAAGTGTGTATAGGTTCCATTGAGCAACTAAAAGACCGCCTGGAAGAAGCAATCATATCAGGACACCTGACAAGGGAGCAATCATTAAGAAACTCGGACTACGTAGCAAAACTTGATAGAGGCGAATTCGATTTGCATAGGCCATACGTTGACAATATTTATCTGGTATCTCCCAAAGGCCATGTCATGTTCCGCGAGCCTGACCTGATTGATGTCTGGTTCGACTCAGGAGCAATGCCGTATGCACAATGGCACTATCCATTTGAAAACCAGGAAACATTTAACCAAAGTTACCCGGCCGATTTTATTTCGGAAGGTGTGGATCAGACCCGAGGCTGGTTCTTTACGCTGCATGCTATTGCGGGTATGCTGTTCGATTCTGTGGCCTTCAAAAATGTCGTTTCCACAGGTTTGGTTTTGGACAAAAACGGCAATAAAATGTCCAAGCGACTGGGCAACGCTGTGGATCCGTTTGAAACCATAGGCAAATACGGCCCTGATGCTACCCGCTGGTACATGATCACCAACGCCGAACCCTGGGATAACCTCAAATTCAATGTCGACGGAATAGGAGAAGTGCAACGGAAGTTCTTTGGGACCCTCGTCAACACCTATAATTTCTTCGCACTGTATGCCAACCTGGACGGATATGAGTTCGGGCGTCGCTCTGCTGATGAAACCAAAACAACTGCATTAGAGAAACGTACCGAGTTGGATCGCTGGATATTATCCAAACTCAACACACTCATTCAGGAAGTGGGCGATCAATTTGATGATTATAACCCAACCAAAGCAGGACGTCTGATACAGGACTTTGTGACAGACCAATTGTCCAACTGGTATATCAGGCTGAACCGCCGCCGCTTCTGGAATCCGTCGCAGGAGCAAGGAGAAAATGTATTGACCGACGATAAACAGGCGGCCTACGAGACTTTACAACATTGCCTGGTAACTGTTTCTCAGCTCATGTCCCCGATAGCTCCCTTTTTTGCCGAATGGCTTTATAAAGGTCTCACCGACGGGGACCGCGCCAGCGCCAAAAAGGATAACACCGAATTAAAATACGACTCCGTTCATTTGACTTATTGGCCAAAAATCGAAAGCGGGGCGATTGACCTGGATCTGGAAGAATCCATGGAACTTGCCCAGTCGATCAGCTCCCTGGTACATTCCATCCGCAAAAAACATAAGATCAAGGTTCGTCAACCATTGTCCAAAGTGCTCATACCTGCCCTTACCAGCAAAACGGTTCGGCAAATACAGCAGGTAGAGTCCATCATCAAATCAGAAGTCAATGTTCAGCATGCCGAAACGATTGACGACAATAGTGGTTTTCTGCATAAAAAGGCCAAACCCAACTTCAAGCTCCTGGGCAAAAAATTCGGGAAGGATATGCAGAAAGTGGGTGAATTGATCAAGCTGTGGGACAACCGAGAGGTGAATGAGATTGAAAAAGAAGGCAAGTTTTTTCTTGAAAATGCCGGAGTCACTTTTGGAGATATCCGGCTGGATGAAGTCGAAATCTATACCGAGGACATCCCCGGCTGGCTGGTGGCCAGCGAAAACGGCCTGACCGTTGCCCTGGATATTACGATCACAGACGAATTGCGCCTGGAAGGTATCGCGCGTGATTTTGTGAATCGTGTTCAAAATCTGCGAAAAGACAGTGGTTTTGAAGTGACGGACAAGATCAGCATTATGCTTGAAAACAACAATGCATTACTTTCCAGCGCCGTTACAGCAAATAAAGACTATATCTGCCAGGAAGTGCAGGCACTTGAGCTGACATTGGTCAATGATTTAAATGGTGCCGCAACCGAAATAGAAATGGATGAGTTTTTATTGAAAGTGAAGATTGAGGTAGTTTCGTAATGGACTATGAAGCTTATCCGTTTAGATTGAATGAGGAAAACACTCATTTTAAATTTCAAAGTATTGGCAAACGCGGTGTCTTTGAGAAGGCCATTGCTTTTACTCTTATCGAAGACAATATTTACAATCTTGCGTTGCTCGATCGTGATCCCGTAACGCAAGATTACACAGATAAGTCGATAACTGATAATGGAGATATGCCAGTTGTTTTGAGTACGGTAATGGCGATAATTAGGGATTATCTTAATCAGTATCCTGATAGAAGAATATATCTGGTTGGAAATTCTCCTTCGAGAACAAGACTTTATCAAATCGCGATTAACAAAGTTTCAGGTCAAATCGATGATCTTGTTGTATTCGGATATTCGAATTTTGAATGGACTAAATTTGAACCAAATCGGTCTTTCGAGAGTTTTTTAATTATAAAAAATAATGTAGATTAGTACAATTTATCTGTTGTAACATGAAAACACTGGAAAAAAAACTAGCTACTAAAACTGTTTCTGCTCCTAAAAAGATATTCGACAATTCCCTTCCCGATTTATCTAAACACCCAATTGTAGCTAAGAAAGTAGAAGAAGCTCGTGAGTTTTTGAAGAAACATCCCATACCGGAGCATTTACTCAGGGGGTAAATCGGTGGATCAAATTTAGTTTTCTCTCTGTCATTAAGCATCCTATCGAAGGAGATGCGCTTTCTCCTGGACAACTTTCTGAATAACAGTTCATCATGCAATTACTTAACGCCACAGCCCTGATAACCGGTGGAGCCTCAGGGCTTGGCGAAGCCACAGCCCGACTTTTTTTGTCTGAGGGCGCTAACATCGTAATTCTTGATGTGAACGAAACAGCCGGAAAAGCACTGGAAGCCGAATTCCCTGCTAAATTGAAATTCATAAAGACCAATGTTTCGGACGAAGTGGACGTGAAGCTAGCCATCAACGCAGCGTTGGAAACCTTTGGCCCCATCCAGATTGCGGTCAATTGTGCAGGTATAGCACCGGTGGGCAAAACCATTGGCAAAACCGATGGTATTTATGGCCCTCATTCGCTCGAAGTTTTCGATAAAACCATCCGTATCAACCTGATCGGTACATTCAATGTCATTCGCCTGGCAGCATACGCCATGGAAAAGAATGAAGTGAATTCTGAAGGAGAACGAGGGGTAATCATCAATACAGCCTCTGTTGCAGCCTATGACGGCCAGATCGGTCAGGTTGCGTACGCCGCAAGTAAAGGAGGCATTGTAAGTATGACCTTGCCAGTTGCCCGGGATCTGGCCAAATCCGGCATACGGGTAATGACTATTGCACCAGGGCTTTTTGAAACACCATTACTCATGAACCTGCCAGAGGAAGCAAGACGCTCTCTTGGACAGCAAATCCCTTTTCCTTCACGTCTGGGCAAGCCACACGAATATGCCCAATTGGCCAAAGCAATTGTTGAAAATCCCATGCTGAATGGCGAGGTGATACGGCTTGATGGAGCCATCAGAATGGGACCCAGATAGATGGAGACTACATCCTGCATTTTACATTTCCCCACTAAGCCTTGTCCTTCACTTGCTCTTTCAGTTGCAGCAATTCATCGCGCAGCCTGGCCGCTTCCAGAAAGTCCATATCCCTGGCTGCTGATTCCATTTTTCGCTGCGTTTCGGCAATGAGTTTGGTCAGATCATTTTTACCCATATACTGCACCACCGGATCGGCCACCACACGGATCTCTGATGGCTCCACATACATTTTGCGAACTTTCGAATCTGCCACGGAAGTTTGCTCCATAATGGCTTCCTTTGATTTAAGAATGGTTCGTGGCGTAATACCATGCTCCAGATTGTATCCAATCTGGATGGCTCGGCGGCGGTTTGTCTCATCAATGGCCTTTTCCATCGATCCGGTAATCACATCTGCATACATCAGCACTTTACCGCGATCATTACGTGCAGCACGGCCTATTGTCTGGATCATGGACCGCGTATCACGCAGGAAACCTTCCTTGTCGGCATCCATAATGGCTACCAGCGAAACCTCCGGTAGATCCAGCCCTTCACGCAGCAGATTCACACCAACCAACACATCAAATACACCCAGACGAAGTTCACGCAGAATCTCAACCCGATCCAGTGCTTTTACCTCGGAATGAATGTAGCGGCACTTCACACCTACCCTGTCCATGTACTTGCTTAGCTCTTCGGCCATGCGCTTGGTCAGTGTTGTGATCAACACACGATCGCCCATTTTAATCCGGTCGTTCACCTCTTCCAACAAATCATCAATCTGGTTCAGGCTCGGCCTTACTTCGATTTCCGGGTCCAGGAGGCCTGTTGGGCGAATAATTTGTTCAACCACGACCCCATCCGTACGGCGCAACTCATACTCTGCAGGCGTGGCGCTAACGAATATCGTCTGCGGTGTCATATCTTCGAACTCCTGAAAGGTAAGCGGACGATTGTCCAGCGCAGACGGCAATCTGAAACCATACTCAACCAATGCCTCCTTGCGAGACCTGTCTCCGCCCCACATTGCGCGTATCTGTGGCATGGTTACATGGCTTTCGTCTACCACCATCAGGAAATCGTCCGGGAAATAATCGAGCAGGCAGAATGGCCGCTGTCCCGCCAAACGGCGGTCAAAGTAACGTGAATAATTCTCGATACCAGAGCAATAACCCAGCTCCCGCATCATTTCCATGTCAAATTCGGTCCGTTCCTTGATCCTTTCCGCTTCGGCCAAACGCCCTTCACGGGTAAAATAGCCGATCTGCAGCGACAGATCATCCTGAATTTCTTTGATCGACTGGTTAAGAACATCCCTGCCAGTCACAAAAAGATTTGCCGGGAAAATAGCCACCGCCTTTTCGGAGGAAATCTTCTTCCCGGTTTCAGGCTCGATGCGCTGGATCTCCTCGATTTCATCCCCAAAAAAAATGACACGATAGGCAAAATCAGCGTATCCCGGAAAAATATCGACCGTATCTCCTTTCACCCTGAAAGTGCCTCGGGAAAATTCAAGCTCCGTTCGGCTATAAAGAATTTCTACCAAACGAAACAAAAACTGGTTCCTGCTGACGATATCTCCCAACTTAACAGTTACAATGCTTTTCTTGTATTCATTGGGATTTCCTGCTCCATAAATACAAGACACCGAGGCAACAACCAGCACATCCCTACGCCCACTCATTAAGGAGGAAACGGTGTGTAGCCGAAGTTTATCAATTTCCTGATTGATCATCAGGTCCTTTTCAATGTAGGTATTGGTACTGGAAATGAAAGCCTCTGGCTGATAATAGTCGTAGTAACTGATGAAATATTCTACCGCGTTTTTCGGGAAAAATTGTTTAAATTCTCCATAAAGTTGCGCCGCAAGGGTTTTGTTATGACTGAGCACCAGCGTGGGCCGATTGAGCTCCGCCACCACATTGGCCACGGTAAAAGTTTTACCGGAACCTGTTACACCCAGCAAGGTCTGAGCAGGTTCTCCGGCTTCTATTCCTGCCAACAATTGTCGAATTGCCTCCGGCTGGTCACCGGTGGGTTGGTATTCAGAAGTCAGTTCAAATTCCATAGCTTGGCACAAATAATGCGAACCGGGATCGGTCGCAAAAAAGAACACATTTAAAAGATAAAATAGTTTCTAGAAAAGTCAGACCGTCGCTCACCTGCCTATAACTAAAACGATCCGATTACATCGAGGCAACCGGATCGTTTAATTTATTCCGTGATGGGTTAAAATCAGGCGTTTTGCAAAACACTTTCCGCCTTTTCTACGGCCTTTTTCTCTTTCCAGTGCTGCCAGCCGAGCCCCAGCAATTTGGTCATACTTTTGTCCACAAAAGTGTGCCGTACAATATTCATACCACCTCGAACTGCCGTAAAAACGGAGTTATTGGCGCGGAGAGCAAGACTAAAACCACCATCAATGTACCTGATGTAATGCCACCATAGGGACGGAATAAAAATGGTTTCGCCATGATGCAACGTGGTCTCGTGGCCTACGAGATTTCGGAGCGCGGGGAACTTTTCATAATCCGGATTAATGGGATCCACCTTGCTCATAACCGTAAAAGGATGATGGTAGAGTCGCGCACTCTCCTCAGGAGCAAATAATATCACCTGCTTTCTGGTATGAAACTGCGTCAGGAAAACATTTGAGCAATCCATATCATAATGGAGATTTGTAATCGCACCCTGCCCTCCAAAAAACACAAATTTATAAGACTTCAGAAAGCCATCCATGATCGTTGGAAAAATGATGTCTTTTTCCAGGGACGGTGCCTTTTTGAAAATATCAAATAAAAACAAACGCAGGTCGGTCGGCCCCTCTTCGATCGCCGTTAAATATTCCCCAAACTTCATCGTTTTCGCTGTCTGGAAATATTTATCCGCATCATGCACATGGTTATCTACCAGTGGCACCTCTATCTGACCATGATTTTCACGAAGCCAGTCGAAAGTCCACTTCTCCATGGCAGGCCAATCTTTCATCAGATCCGTAAACACCACCGGCCGGCTTGGCTTCAAATAGTTTTCAAGGAATTCTTCACGCGTAAGTCCGCTGCGTTTCTCTATGGGCACTAATTTCATAACTGAAACTGCAAAAATTTAAAGCTACTATGTACTTCTTTAATTCTAAATTCAGGGATGGGGGCACCTGCACGGCGTCGTTCACACCTACCAGGTAACAAGACAATACCTGTTATTAGTTCTTTTTTCTCCCGAATCTCTATTCAGGCCCAAATTTATCAAAGAGATTTGATAATGTATATCATTTTCAAATATATGTACGAATTACTCCACAAATCTAATAGAGTATACTTTACTATATTTTGATGGCTACCGGATTGGGAAGTAAATAATCAATACTAACTTTTCAGTTTTATATCTTTACGTTGCGGCAGCAAAATACAAATGACCTGTAGAACCGGAGGGCTGTCATCCCCCTGTTTCTTCAAAAATTTACACCACCCCTTTTTCGAACTGATTCACCAACTAAAAAAACATGAGCAAATTAAACATTCCCGAAGGACACCAGGCCGTCATGCCTTATCTGATGCTCGACAACGCCACAAAATTTCAAGATTTTGTCATTGCCGTCTTTGATGCGACCATTAAAACCCTCCATCACCAGCCCGACTCCAAGAAAATTATGCATGCAGAAGCCGACATTCAGGGTAGCCGAATGATGTTTTGCGACAGTACCACGCAATATCCCCCGCATCCTGCTCAATTGTTTGTTTATGTCCATCATGCAGATGACACCTATTCCAAAGCAATTGAAAATGGCGCATCAAGTATCATGGAGCCGAAAGATCAGGATTATGGCAGAAGCTGTGGTATCACCGATATCTGCGGAAACATCTGGTGGATAACTTCAATCGCTTAACCTATTATTTGGCTGCAAGCCGTAATTTTATAAAAAAAGGCAATCATGGCTCCCAAAAGCGAAATAGAAGAAATGTTGGATGTACAAAACGGTCAACTGAAAAAATTTCATGAGATCGTTTTGCAATCCATTCAAGAAGAAGACGTCCTGGTCAGCAATTTGCTCAACCCACCTGTCGAAAAAGTAACAACTGGTCAGAGGATCTCGGATCAGGTCGCAAAGTTTGGGGGAAGCTGGACTTTCATTATCTCTTTCATGATTATTCTGTTTGCCTGGATCATCCTGAACTCGATCATTCCCCAGCCCGACCGTTTTGATCCATTTCCCTTTATTCTAATGAATCTTATCTTGTCCTGTGTAGCAGCACTCCAGGCCCCTATTATTATGATGAGCCAAAACAGACAGGAAGAGAAGGACAGGACGAGGGCTGAAAACGACTACATGATCAATCTGAAGGCGGAACTTGAAGTGCGTAGTTTGCACCAGAAAGTGGACCTTTTGCTGGAAGAACAGATCAAAACGCTATTTGAAATCCAGGCTAAACAAATGGAAATGCTCACTTCCCTCAATGAGAAACTGGACACGCTTTGTTCAAAATAAGATATTGACAAACCTGCATTTGGAGCGCGTCAAGGACGTGAAACGGAGCAACTAATGAACCTTTGCAATACAATATGATAAATTACGACGGCAAAATATTCAGGCCCATTTCAAATTCGGAAAATGGTGAGGTTGACCTGGTAATGCAATTTGAATACAAACAGCAGGAAAATATAGTGTCCAGTACCTATTCAGGTGGCCGGATTAAACAGGGTCAGCTGATCGCACTGGTGGATGAACAGGGGCACCTGGATATGCGTTATCATCAGATCAATTGGGAGGGTAAGATCTTAACCGGCGTTTGCCGGTCTACGCCTGAGATCATGCCCAACGGAAAAATTCGCTTATACGAGAAGTGGAAATGGACCTGTGGAGACCATTCGGAAGGCGAATCAATACTGGAAGAACAATAGCGCAGGGGTTCTGCAACTTTCCCCCTATTTATACCGTTGGCTCTATTGACCAAATGAAGTTTTCATCAAATCATGAATATCCTTTCCATTCTCCTTACGATTTGTTTCACGGCTCTTTTATCGGTTAAAAGTCCCGGGCAAACCTCAAAAGTAATTTCCGGCTCTACCAGTTTTAGTATAAAATTTGTACTGGGAACCTGCAACGGAACATTTGATGCGCCAAAAGGCAACGCCGTATTTAACGAAGCCCGGCCGGAATCCTCCTCATTTGATCTCACCATAGCAGCCGCAAGTTTCAATACGAATGTGAACAGCCGCGATAAAGACATGAAGAGTGAGGATTACTTCTTTGTTTCAAAGTATCCAAATATCCGGTTTAAATCGTCGAATGTAGAGAAAAAAGGAACCAGCTACCAGGCTACCGGCACGCTGACGATCCGGGATGTTTCGAAAACCGTAACCCTGCCTTTTGATGCCAAAAAGAACAGCGATGGAAGTTATGTGCTATCGAGCACTTTCAACATTAACAGGCTTGACTATAACATCGGCGAAAAGAATTGGAAACTCCGTGACGAAGCTACAGTGAATTTGAAGGCGGTGATTAAATAACGAATGTTCACATGGAGGACTGACGGAATATCACTTCCATTCCCCCCGGGCCATCTGGCCCCTCATTTCTTAACCATTCTCCCAGCCCCATAAAGAATAAATCAAGAAATTTGTTTTCATCATTTGTAATTAGTCCAAATAGCTTTTACTTTGTGAATAATTAGTCTAAATAATATTTACTCATGAAGCATTTTCTCCTGCTAACACTCTGCTGGGTGTGCCCGTGTGCCCAACTGTGGGCCCAAATCAACCCTGGCGTGATTACGGGTCGTGTTATTACTACGGATGGCAAAGCATTTTCAGGAGCTAACATCGTATTAGAACCCAACGGAACCGGACAATCCGCAAAGACCGACGGTTCATTTTTCATAAAAGTATCGCCAGGCACCTACACGCTTCATGTGTCGGGTGTGGGCCTGGACAAAATGGAACGTTCCATACAAATCAACGCCGGTGAAACACTTTCCCTGGAAAACCTGATTGTTAAAGAACGGCCACTGCCCTTGCAAGATGTGGTGGTTACCGGGCAGATGGAAGCGCAGTCTTTGAAAAACTCGGTTTATCCGGTTCGCACTATTGACTATGAGCGTATACGGCTGCGCGGTGCCACCAATATTCAGACTGTCCTCAATACGGAGCTTGGCATGCGCTTTACGAACGATCCGGCAACCGGAACCAGCGACGTTGAACTGATGGGGATGACGGGTCAGAATGTCAAAGTCCTTCTGGATGGCGTTCCAATGGTTGACAGGGGAGGAACACGGGAGAGCCTGGGTCAAATTGACATCAATACCATTGAAAGAATTGAAATCGTAGAAGGCCCCATGTCGGTCATATACGGAACCGATGCACTGGCCGGTGTGATCAATATCATATCAAAAAAAGGCTCTTCCGATGCAAACTTTACCATTTCCGCACGTATGCAGGAAGAAACGGTGGGCAAGGAGTATCACGCCCTCTCCCAAAACGGCATCCACAATCAAAACATAGGTGTTAAATGGCAAAGAAGAAAAATCCAACTGGCCGGCAATTTTACACGCAACGATTTCGGCGGATGGCAGGGGGACTCTTCCGGGAGAAAAAAAGCATGGATGCCCAAAAGCCAGAATCTGTATACCGCTTCTGCAGGATACAACTCGGAAAAATGGAATATCTGGTATCGATTCAACGGAACTGACGAGACCATAAACTTCCTGGGATATGTGTTCGGAACCAAAGCTGGAGACACAGACTACATATCCAAACGATGGTTTCACCAGGCGCAGGGACAATTTAAGCTGAATGACAAACTACATTTCAACGCTGCGCTTTCATACACCGATTACAGCAGAAGAACCTTAAACACCCAAATTGATTTTGAAACAGGGAAACGCACGCTTGCCCTCGGTGCATCGCAGGACAAATCCATATTCACCACGGCATTCTTCAGAGGAACATCTGCCTACAAGGTTTCTCCCAAAATGGCACTGCTGGCGGGCATTGAGGTGACGAACAACAACAGCTCCGGTGACCGTATACTTGGCTCACCCACCATCAACGAATATGCAGTATTTCTTGCTCCCGAAATAAAACTTACCCCAAAAATCAAACTTAGTCCGGGTTTACGATTATTAAAAAACTCAGTGTACGAGGCGCCACCGGTGATACCTTCTCTCAATGGAAAAATTGTTTTGAACAAAAAACTTGATTTCCGGTTTGGCTATGCCCGCGGTTTTCGCTCACCAGCTTTACGTGAGCTATATTTCAAGTTTAAAGATGCCTCTCACGATATTATTGGTAACGAAAACTTGAAAGCTGAATACTCCAATAGCTTCAATTCCTCAATAGTAATTCAACTCGCTGAAAAACCAGACCTGCGTTTAAGCGCTACACTTGGCACTTTCTACAATGTATTCCACGATCAGATCACCACTGGCTCAGTACCGGGAAACGCCTCCGTTTCCTCTTATTTCAACCTCGACCTTTTCAAAACCAAAGGAGTGACCCTGGAGAATAAGCTTTATTGGAAAAATATCACGGCGACCCTCGGAGGCGCTTACATAGCACGATACAACCGACTTTCCGAGTCGCCTCTGGAACTGGGCAACACGCCACAGTTCACCTGGGCTCCCGAAATCAACATAAACATCCTTTACGTATTCAACCGATTAGGCAGCACGATTAACCTGTTTTACAAATATACCGGCAAACGTCCTACCTATCAGGTTATCACTTTACCTGGGCAGGAACAGTCAGCCCGACTGGCAGAAACGGAAGGTTATCAAATGGCAGATCTTACCGTGACCAAAACCGTTACTAAATATGTCAACCTGATGGGCGGCGTGAGAAATCTGTTCAACATCACCAACATTTTAAGCACATCACAAGGTACCGGTGCACACGACCCCGGCAATTCCATTCCTACCTCCTATGGTCGCTCTTACTTTCTTGGACTCACAATAAACTGGTCGAAACATTAATACATATTTTTTTAAACAAATAAACAATTATGAACAAAGTCGTTAAATACCTGCTAGTTATCGCCTTTTTACTTTCTTTCAACGCGTGTAAGGATGATGAGCCACCACTACCCGACAACCTCGCCACTTTCGACTCAAGAGAGCTGGGATTTGACAATACCAAAACGGAGGCGGAAGTAAAAATCACAATGAGTCGGGCGGAAACAGCTCCCGTTGCCATCAAAGTGGATCTATCACCAACCAGGCTTACCTATGGTACGGATTTCACCACAGAGCCTTCAGCAACTGCCAACAGCATCCAAGTAAGCATACCGGCAGGGCAAACCTTCGCAACCATTAAGGTGATCAAAAAATCGGGAATTACGCTGAATGGCGATGAAAATATTGTCTTAAAAATCTCCACTACCGGCGTCCCTGTAATGGCAGGAGCGAACACCGAGCTGAAACTTTCCTTCACTGCCATTACTTCAAACGGCGGCACCGCCACACTGAATGGAAAGGCTGGTGATGCAACTTATGCCAACGCGGTCTATTATGATCTAAGTGGAAACAATCAGACCGGCGTAGACCGTAAAAGCTGGAACCTGGGATTCTACACGGGGGCAGATTTCCGGGTCATACTAAACCCAGCTTATCAGTCAACTGCGCTTGCCACCACGAAAACAGATATTACAGCGGTAACACTGGCCGACTCAGCCGGCATTGCCCTGAACCACAATATTGAAGACCCGGCAAGCATTAGTGTCGCAGACGACTGGACGGGCGACCTGAGCAAGACTGCCATCGCTGCCATCTCGGCAACGGATGCCGAAAACAAGGTATATGTATATTCTTTTGAAGGAAATAAATCGGCCGACAAATGGTTCAAGATCAGGATCACACGCAGTGGAACGGGTTATAAAGTTCAGTATGCGCGTTTGGGATCGTCTACGATCAAAACACTTGAAGTGGCCAAAAATGCTGACTTCAACTTTGTATTCGCATCCCTGGAAACAGATAAAGTGGTTTCGGTGGAACCACGTGCCAAAAGCTGGGATTTCTCATGGAGTTACAGTACCTATAACTCTGGCTTGAACACACCTTACTGGGTACAGGATTATGTCGGGATCAACAAGCATGGTGGCGTTTCAGGCGCCCAGATCCTGACTTCGTCCGTTAGCTACGCGGACTTCAAAGAGGCCAACATTGCAGCTGTAACCTGGTCAACTGCAGCTGATGTAATAGGAACAAAATGGCGTGGCGCTGCCATACCGGGCAGTACCACGCCCGCCGGAGTAAGAGCCGATCGCTTCTATCTGATTAAAGATGCTGCTGGAAACGTGTACAAACTTCAGTTCACAAGCTATACGAGTACGGATGGCGGCGAGCGAGGGAAACCAACCTTCAAATACGAACTTGTCAAAAAAGGGGCATAAAAACGGACGAACAGTCAATTCCTCCCAGAGGGAAAGATTGTTTTTTTATTTCTTAAAACAGATCACAGATGTTTACAACACTTGGCTTATCTATCCTGACCCTTTTGGGGTCACTCACAGGATCAAAAACGCAACCTGCTCATAACGAATTGAACACTCCGGCAAAATCCCAGATTATCGTGGTGAAGGACCTGAATGCAAATACAAAGTCCTATGTCTATTTCAGCCTCGCTACCGGGAAAGAAGTGGCAGCCACAGAGGCGGATACCGCAAAATGGGACCTGGGATTTAGTAAAACGACCATCGCAGTGAACAGTGGCACAACCGGTCCCGGGCAAACGTCCGCGCAGGTTATTGAAAAACCTTTTGATCAGATCACTCAGGCTCCTGAGGAAGGCTATAAAACGGATGGCGAGTCCGGAAACGCTATACCAGGCGGAAGTGGCAATTCCTGGTACAAATACGACATGCGTGTCCACGCCATCCTCCCTATCCCCGGAAGAACGATTCTTGTAAAAACCAGTGAAGGAAAATTCGCTAAAATGGAAATAATAAGCTATTACAAAGGCGCACCGGAAGATGTACCTACCGAAGAGTCGAGCTATTTCACATTCAGATATGCCCTGTCAGACGAAAACGGCAAATTTTAGGTGTCATCCACGAGTACCGGCATTACCAATGCAGGTACTCGTATTATCTTCTATTTTTCAAGAATTGCTTTCAGATTATTCAGTCCATCTGAAAAATCCTTGCCGATCATTTTGTCCATACCCATAAAAGGCAACATAACATTCATTGGATAAGGCATTACGCCAGTAAAACCCCATTTAACCTTGGTTTGGTTATCACCGGCGCTTTCTGTTATGAGATAGGCCTCGCTGGTAGATTCGTATGGTTTAAGAAAACGAAGCTGTGTATTGATTCGCTCGCCCGGTACAATTTTGGTGATTTCCTGCTCTCCTTTTCCCACCTCATCGTTACCCTCCCATAGATAAGTAAACCCCACCTTTCGGTCGGTTCCTTTGTACTCCATTTTCATTTTCGGATCCATCCGTGCCCATACACTCCAGTTAGTCTGGTTCTGAAGAGATTCCAGGTATTCATACACTTCGGCCTTGGGTTTATTTATCACAATCTCCCTCTCAACGGCATATTCCTTAGGCATGATCAATGCAGCAATCAATACAAGTGCGATTAATCCTAAAATGATGTAGAGTACTTTTTTCATTGTCTGGTTTGTTTGAGGTGTATAACTGAATTTAAATTTGATTTCATCGGGATCTTCAATCCGTTCCATATACACCATCCCAGCCTTCTCAAGAACTCTTATTGAAGCTGTATTTTCTACATTCACAAACGCCACTACCGATGTGGAATTAAACTTCTGAATCGAAAAATGGATCAGGGCAACGGCCACCTCCGTAGCAACACCCTTGCCCCAGTATTCCTCCATAATCCGATACCCAATCTCGGTAGCACTTCCATAACTATCAAGCTTTGCCATACCGACCAAGGCTCCGGAAAACCTGTCTTCGATGAGATACCTCCCAAACCACGAGTCCGCGTCATATTCGTGAACAAGTTCATGGAGCATGGCATCCGCCTCCTTCCGTGTGAGTGCATTGCCCGTGACGTACTTCATCACCCGGGGGTTATTGCTTAACCTGTAATATTTCTCACCATCATCGATTGTGGCTTTGATCAAAACAAATCGTTTCGTTTGAATATTTCTCGCACACATATGATGATCTAGGCAATGCAACGGTAAACCTTCAATTCTACGACGAAGAGTTTTGCGCTGTAAAGTAAATCAAAAATTTAATTCTAAAATAATTTCACGAGCCAAACACCAACTCAGTCAACAAGCGCCCCACTCACCTGACGGCCAAGAAGATAACCGGATCAAAATTTTGTCGCCATTAGCTTCCTGGGGAGGAGGCAAAACAGTCGAAGACACCTATTATCCGAGCTGCCCATCCAGATATACACCTGATTCAGAGCCCCCCCCCACTTTCCGAAGCTGAAACAAAAAATGAGTTGCATCAGTACCATGGTACCAACACAACTCATAAAACCGACCTTTGTACTAATACGTCAAAAACCGGACAATTCCAGGTTTATTATAAAATATAGAACTTATCTGGCTGATGTGCCACCGGAACGTGCTGTTCCTGCATCATCTGCTTAAGATCACGCTCAATATTCCTCGATATGGACAGTACCGGGGTATCGGTAGGTTTGTTTTCAAAAGGATCCTGCAAATGGATCGCCATCTTTTCGATCAGAAAGAAACAAGCTGTAATGACCACCAACACGGGTACCATGAGAAATCCGAAGAGTTCTACAAGTCCGAATGGCAGCAGAAGGATGAAGAAATTCAACGCCAGGTGGATGTACAAACTGTATGTAGATGGGAAAACCGTATTTTTAATCCGTTCACACTTACCCATCGCATCGCAAAGACGCGTCACCGTGTTGTCTATTTCTACCTGCTGATAAGGGTTGACCCACCCCTGCTTCAACGCGTTATTGAGGTCACGGGCATGTAACTGGAGTAATCCCACATGTTTGTTATCAAAGCCGTTTACATAATCCTGCTCTTCCTCCGATACAAATTTCCTGATGCCAGGCATCGGATCATTCTTTCTCAATCCATTTCCCAGCGCATAACACCAGGCAATTTGCCTGTTGATCATCCGGTGTTTGAATGGCTTGATAGCCTCCGGTTCATAAGGATCCTCGATCAAATGAAGAATTTGTCGCGCAAGCGTCCGGGAATCATTTACGATGGAACCCCAGATAATCCGGGCCTCCCACCAGCGGTCGTAAGCCTGGTTGGATCTGAAAGCAAGTAAAAGTGAAATAATTGTTCCCAGCACCGTAGGTACAGTCATGGGAATCGATATGTTGGTAATATGGAAGTTCTGATACACCACTTCGATAAGAATACCATAAATGGCCACCGTAATCACCTCGAATTTTATTTTTCCAAAAACATACCGGATCGGAATATTCTTACTTAGTAGCATAATGGTGTCTTCTTAATTATGAAAGAATTATTTCTTGTACTAGGCATGTTGCACCACATCCTGCATGGCGGGCTCCATTACGGCGTCTGCATCTATAAGTGGCAGACCACATTTCATAATTACGGGCAGGGCGTCTATACTGCTCTTACTGATTTTTGGAATACCATAACTTTTGGAATAAACCATCTCGTCCGCCTGATTGTATTCGAGGAAATTTTTAAAGTGGGCAAGTTTATTGCCGTAGAAAAATTCAACTTTTGTACTTTTGAGAATTTCGGGATAAAGACTTTTGAGTAAATTGCACTCTTTCCAGAACGCCTCGGAAACAAAATCGTATTCCCTTTTCCTGTAATTTGAAAAAAGCAAATCCTGTATATCGTCGGCAACATGAAAGAGATGTATGAAAATGATACGCGTCTCCTCTTTCGAACCTCTCACGATAGCTTCCGCCATCTCGATTGATTTCATTGTAAAATCACTTGGTATGATTAAAGTTTTCATAATCCTTACATTTTTTTGGTTAACAATGTGTATCAATTTGATGATACAATGTTACCACGGGCTTATTAGCACCAGCTAAATGCAGGATTATAATATGATGGCAGAAAAATTAGAAACTGATAAGAATATTAAAATGAGATGAGAACGCTTTAATATTTGATGGGAAAGCGTACGGTAAACCTCGTTCCTACTTGCACTTCGCTATCCACTTTGATATTTCCTTTGTGCATTTTTATAATATTATTGGCCAGTGGAAGCCCAATGCCGTATCCTTCGTAGTGTTTGGTATTCGACGCCCGAAAGAATGGGACGTAGATCTGCCCTATCTCTTCCAGCGGAATACCAATACCATGATCCGAAATTTCTATGATGATGTGGCGCTCATCTGCGCCGATTGAAACATGTACCGGTTTATTATCCGAATATTTGCAGCTATTCAGCACAATATTGCTAAAGGCTGCCTTGAGAAGGGTTGCATTTCCCGCCAAAATAAGTTTATGCTCATCGTCCGGCAGGTTATCAAAGTTAATTTCAACCTTATTTTCGGGCATGATCTGATCAATCGTTCCCTTCACTTCCATGACCAGCTCGTCCATTCTGATCACTCCCCACTGCTCCCGTTTGCCGTCAAAACCCGTTTGTGCTAAACTGAGCATGCTATTGGTGAGATGTTCCAGCTTTTCCGACTCTCGCAGAATGGTACGGAAAGAAGCCCTCGCTGTTTCCGATATATCGGGCAGCGAACATCCCAGCTCAGCCTCACCACTGATGACCGTCATGGGCGTCCTGAATTCATGCGAAGCGTTACTCACAAAATTATTCTGAATGTCAAAAGTAATTTCCAGCCGGTCCAGCATTTCGTTAAACGTCGCTGACAAGTTGGCTATTTCGTCCCGGCTCACATCCACTGTTAGCCGCTCATTCAGATTATCGGCATTAATACCTTTTACCTTTCTGATGATCCTACGGAAGGGCTCAAAGATCTGCCTGGAAAAAAATTTCCCGAATGTGAAAACAAAGAACATCGAAATCAGAAAGCCAACCACCAGAAGCTTCTTAAGATTATCCATTTCTTCCAACCCGTAAAGGTCCACGGCAGAGGAAATGATGACAAGACTTTTGCCATTTTCTTCAATACTAAGTCCTACGTAAGAGGTATCATTCTTGAAATATTGTGCAGCCATACTGCTTTCCAGTTCCTTAAAAAAAGATCCGGGCATGGGTAACGTTCTTTTTATGGAATCCAATCGTACGCTATCCTCGTTGCCGATGACATAATGCGTTTCAAAAGGCAGATCACCCAGATGCTTTTCTTTGATATCGTAGTATACCGACGTCTTGGACTTATTGCCTTCCAATGCCGCGTGCAGAACAATATTGGACCTTACCTCCAGTCTGTGAAAAAAACTGCGTGAGGTACTTTCATTCGCAAAAATGTAAATAAATGCACTCAGGGCAAGAATGATCCCGGCGTTAAGTGCTGTAAAAATGAGGGAAATTTTATTTTGAATCTTCATAAGTCTGGCGCATCACATAACCCATTCCAAAAATGGTCTGAATCAACTTTGTTTCCCTATCCTTATCAATTTTCTTGCGGAGATAATTAATATAGACGTCCACAACATTGGTACCCAGGTTAAAATTTATATCCCACACGTTTTCAAGAATCTCCATTCTGTTCAGTACTCTGTTCTGATTGGTCATCAGAAATTCCAGAAGACGAAATTCTGTTGCTGTAAGGTCAATAGTCTGGGCATTACGTTTGACAGTTTTGGTGACTTTATCCAGCAACAGGTCCGCTATTTTCAGTAACGCAGGATTCTTTTGTTTATCCGAGTCTTTACCTCTCCTGATTAAGGTTCGTATCCGCGCTTCGAGCTCTGCCAACTTGAAAGGTTTAGTCATGTAATCATCCGCACCAGCGTCCAGCCCCGATACGATGTTCTCGGTGGTGCCAAGTGCAGTAAGCATCAAAATGGGGATGGTGGTGTTGCTTTGACGAATCCTTCTACAGACCTCCATGCCATTGACGACAGGGATCATTAAATCTAATATGATAAAATCGAACGAATGCCCAAGAGCCATATCAAGTCCCGACTGGCCATCCATCGCAATCGCAAGTTCATGCCCTGCTGCAGAAAGTCCTCTTTGGATCACTGATATGACACTCGGTTCGTCTTCAATAAGCAACAGCTTCATGAGGAGTTATAATTTTTAATTATCTTTTCAAAACAACCTGATTTCCTGCATAATAATTTCCTCCTGTACCATTATAAAATGCTCAACAAAGAGAATTGCGCCTGAAAATTCACTTTGTTAACAACCGTTAACAAGCTTAAAACCTTGTATTATACATTTGAATTGTTATATTTGGGCATCACACACACATTATCAAGATTCCGCTTCTATAATTCCAATCAATCTTGAATTCATTATAAAAGTATAAATTTTTCAATGTACTGACCTCAATCAGCACCATGACAAAAAGAACTTTTGTATTGTTTTTATCCCTCGCACAAGCGCTGGCTCTCTTCTTGTTTACCCAACGAGCGAGTGCTTCTTATGATCAAAGCATCCGATTCCGTGAATCTCTCCAATTAAAAAATGCTGCACCTGAAATGCAGTGCCCCGAAGATTTTTGCGAAAATGTATGTAACAACAATGCAACGATCATTCAGGCGCACGAAGCAGAATGGAAAGAAAATCTGTCAGATCTGCTGCGTCTTCGCCATACCAATTACCGTTTCACCATTTTCGAATCGGTCCAGTCCGTCATTTTTCATTTTGCCGTCCGGGTGCGGTTTTTTTGTCAGCAAGTCCATATTATTGTATCGCTGAACCGTATCCCCATCTTACCTGATTACTACAGTTTCCTTCATCGTCTTTGTCCATTCTAAGTGATTCTGCCCGGATACATGCATTGTATTTGATCTGCTGATTCAATGAAGCCTGACCGGCTTGATTATTTTCCAGATTCAATACAACCCAAATGTATTTGAATTAAAAGTCACCTCACACGCCGCAAGCGTTCTTTTCAACAATATGGTTTTTACTGCGGATACATTCAGCGAAATGGCTGAATGAGCCCGGCATAACCTGTTTCTTAAAACCTGTTTCGGTTGATCGCAAGTCAACCGCCTATCTACATTTTTATTCAAAAAAAATCATTTACACATTTTATATCCGTTTCATGAAAACTCTAAATTGGCTCGTTCTTATCATTTCAGGTGTTGTTGCCGCCTCTTGCACAACACAAAGTAAGGACTCCTCTCAAATCAAGGACAGCGTCCGGACCATACCAGTTACCGAGCTACGAACACAGAGCACCAACCTACACAGAGAATATGTGGGAGATATTCATGCGGTCAAGAACGTTGAAATTTATGCACGGGTAAAGGGATACCTGGAAGAAGTATATGTAGATGAAGGCAAGGAAGTTAGAAAAGGACAGGTTCTTTTCAGGATCAACAATGCAGAGTACGAATCGAATCTTGCCAAAGCCAAGGCGATGCTGCAGAGCGCTATTGCCGATGCAAAAGGTGCGGAGCTGGAATTGAAAAGGGTTCACCTACTAGTTGACAAAAATGTGGTGGCAAAATCAGAAATTGAAGTCGCGGACGCCAAACTCGCCGCTGCAAATGCAAAAATAGAAGAGGCACGTTCCGAGAAAGCCAACGCCGCTCTGCATCTTTCTCAGACACAAATACGTGCCCCCTTCGATGGTGTGATTGACAGGCTGCCTTACAAAACCGGAAGCCTTATTAATGAAGGAACGTTGTTAACAACACTTTCCGACACCAAAAATGTGTTTGCTTATTTCAATGTTTCGGAAAACGAATATCTTGAATATGTAAAATCAAGGGGAAAAGCGGATAATCAGGCTGCCATTGTAGAACTTGAACTGGCCGACGGATCATTCTTCAAACACAAAGGCAAAATAGAAACCATGGAAGGCGCGTTCGATGAAGGAACCGGCTCTATTGCTTTTCGTGCACGTTTTTCAAATCCTGAAAAACTTCTCAAACACGGATCAACGGGAACGATCCGCCTGACGAACTCTGTGGACAATGCGATACTGATTCCGCAAAAATCAGCCTTTGAGATCCAGGACAAAAATTTCGTTTACGTACTGGGAAAAGACAACAAAATCAAAACGCGGAGCTTTACCCCTCAATCGAGATTAGGGGATTATTACGTGTTAAAGTCGGGCCTGGAAGCGGGCGAAAAGATCGTTTATGAAGGATTACAGGGGCTCAAAGAAGGGGCGACCATCAACCCTAAGATGATTTCGCTCGATAGTGTTAATACCGCTGTCAGCAATCCTGAACTCACTGCTCGCTAGACCACTTCCTTCCACCTGAATCAAAAATCATGTTTCAAAAATTTATAGAAAGACCCGTGTTATCACTGGTCATATCCGTTTTTATAACCCTGCTCGGTCTTCTGGCCTTTTTGGGCCTGCCCGTTTCTCAGTTCCCCGATATCGTACCGCCGTCCGTTGTCGTAACGGCCACATACACCGGAGCCAACTCTGAGGTTTGTGTGAATGCCGTTGCTGTACCACTTGAAAGAGCGATTAATGGTGTTCCCGGCATGACCTACATGACCAGCGTGTCGGGTAATGACGGCGTAACTACCATTACTATTTCGTTCAACGTAGGCATTGACCCCGACCTCGCTGCCGTGAATGTGCAGAACCGTGTGCAAACCGTTATAGACGAGCTACCTGAAGAAGTAATTAAAGCCGGTGTAAAAACCGAAAAAGAGGTAAACAGCATGCTGATGTATCTGGACATCATGAGTTCGGATTCAACGGTGGGCGAAGACTTTGTATACAACTTCGCCGATATCAACATTCTGAAAGAACTAAAAAGAATTGACGGTGTTGGCCGTGCGCAGATCATGGGTAGCAAGGATTACTCCATGCGCGTATGGCTCAAACCCGATCGGATGAATAGCTACAATGTATCAGCCGATGAAGTTGTACAAGCCATTCGTGACCAGAATGTAGTAGCCGCTCCAGGGAAGACCGGAGTAAGTTCCGGTAGAGAAATTCAGGCTTTGCAGTACGTATTAAAGTACACGGGTAAGCTTTTCGAACCAGCTCAATATGAAAATATAGTACTGCGATCCAATCCTGACGGATCCATGTTAAAACTCAAGGATGTTGCCGATATAGAATTTGGAACACTCGAATACGACATGGCTTCCAAGTCCAATGGTAAACCGTCTGCATCGATCATGATTAAGCAGCGTCCTGGATCCAATGCCCAGGAGGTAATAGCAAACATCAAAGCAAAAGTAGCGGAGCTAAAAACCAGCACCTTCCCTCCCGGAATGGATTATTTTGTTTCCTACGACGTTTCGCGCTTCCTTGACGCATCCATTCATGAAGTAGTACGCACGCTGATCGAGGCCTTTATTCTGGTAATCATCATTGTATATCTTTTCCTGCAGGATTTCCGCTCTACCCTTATTCCCGCACTGGCCGTACCCGTTGCTTTGGTGGGCACGTTTGCTTTTATGCAGTTGTTCGGATTTTCCATCAACCTGCTTACCTTATTTGCACTTGTGTTGGCCATCGGAATTGTGGTGGATAATGCCATTGTCGTCGTCGAGGCCGTTCATGCAAAAATGGCCGAAAAACACCTTGATGCCCGCCAGGCGACAATTGAATCCCTGAAGGAAATGAGCGGAGCCATTATTGCGATTACCCTGGTGATGTCCGCCGTGTTTGTCCCCGTTGCATTTATGTCCGGACCGGTCGGGATATTCTATAGGCAGTTTTCGATCACTCTCGCCATATCCATTGTGATATCGGGTATCAATGCGTTGACTTTAACACCCGCACTTTGTGCATTGATGCTGAAAAACACCCATGGACAACCATCCAAAAACACCCCCCTTGACCGGTTTTTTAAAGGTTTCAATAACGGGTATGATGGGATATCGAACAAATACAGAAAACTGCTTGCGATGATCGTAAACCGGCGAGTGATTACAGTAGGTTTGCTGATTGCATTTTGTGTTGGCACTTATGGAGTTAACGCAATACTCCCCACTGGTTTCATCCCAACAGAAGATCAGGGGGTGATCAATGTAAACGTAACTACGCCCGTGGCCGCTACGGTAGAAAGAACAGAAGCTGTTTTGGATGAAATACAAAAAGTAGCGCAATCACTCGGCGCGGTGGAATCGGTATCCTCCCTTTCCGGATATAGCTTGATTACTGAATCGGCAGGGTCTTCCTATGGAATGGCCATGATCAACCTGAAACCATGGGATCAGCGCGATGTATCGGTAAAAGACATTATTGCCGAAATGGAGAAAAAAACAAAACATATAACCGATGCGGATATTCAGTTTTTCCCGCCTCCTACCGTCCCGGGTTTTGGTAACTCTAGTGGTTTCGAGCTCAGGGTTCAGGACCGGACCGGAAGTGACGACCTTCAGAAAACGGCTGAGATCACCAACAAATTCGTAAGTGATCTGATTGCATCACCAGAAATTGCTTTGGCGTTCAGCAGCTTTGACGCGAGCTTTCCCCAGTACATGATCCATATGGATGCCGAACTGGCCGCAAAAAAAGGCGTGTCGGTGGACGTTGCCATGAGCACGCTACAGACTCTGATAGGCAGTTTGTATGCTTCCAATTTTATCCGTTTTGGCCAGATGTATAAAGTCATGGTTCAGGCCGATCCTGATTTCAGGAAAAACCCGGAAGATATTCTCAAGCTGTATGTTAAAAACAACCGTGGGGAAATGGTCCCGTTCTCTACCTTTATAAGGCTTGAAAGAGTATATGGACCTGAGCTTTTGACCCGATACAACATGTTCACATCCGCCATGATCAATGGGGATGCAGCGCCTGGTTTCAGTAGCGGAGATGCAATTAAAGCCGTGGAACGTGTGGCGGCAACCAGCCTGCCCAGAGGTTTCACCTACGAATGGTCGGGTATGACGCGTGAAGAAATCTTGTCTGGCAACCAGGCGATTTATATTTTTGGCATCTGTCTGATATTTGTTTACCTGCTTCTGGCCGCACAGTATGAAAGCTTTCTGCTACCCCTGCCGGTAATTCTTTCCCTGCCAACGGGTATTTTCGGCGCATTCCTGGCGCTTAAATTAATGGGCCTTGAGAACAACATCTACGCGCAGGTTTCGCTCGTCATGCTGATCGGGTTATTGGGTAAAAATGCCATTCTTATTGTGGAGTACGCCATTATCCGACAAAAAGAAGGGCGCTCTGTAGTGGAAGCTGCTTTGGAAGGAGCTACAGAAAGGTTACGTCCGATCCTGATGACCTCCTTTGCTTTTATAGCGGGTCTGATACCGTTGGTAATGGCCTCCGGTGCCGGCGCTATCGGTAACCGCTCCATTGGTACCGCAGCGGCGGGTGGTATGCTCATTGGAACATTGTTTGGAGTAATTATCATTCCGGGACTCTATGTACTTTTTGCCGGAATGATGCGGGTCAAAAAGCCTGTGGTCATCGAAACAAAAGAAGAAGTGTTACTGGACTAAGGCAAACCTAAAACGGAGCAGCCGGGTGGATCCTGGTTGCTCCTATATTTCAAATCAGACATTCACATTTAATGAGAACATACAAAAACTATGCGCTGCTGGCTGCAACAGTCATTTTCGTTAGTAGTTGCAAACTTACCAAACCTGTTCAGCACCAGTCGGCAGTAAAGACTCCCGCCACTTATACAGGCCAAACCGACTCTACTGGTATAGGCGAAATAAAAAGAAGTGCATTTTTTACCGATACCAAACTATCTGCCCTTATAGATACGGCCATCGGCAACAATCTGGATCTGAAAATGGCTGTTCAACGCATTGAAATAGCCCGGTCCAACGTGTTATTTGCACAAGGGGCCTTACTCCCATCGGTAAGTGCGGAAGTATCCGGTGGAGGACGAAAATTTGGAAACTACACCATGGATGGTGTAGGTAACTACGATACCAACTTTTCGCCCAATATAGACAGCGACCGAAGACTTCCGGCTCCGTTTATGCCGGATTATTTTGCAGGGCTTCGCAGCTCCTGGGAGGTAGATATTTGGGGAAAACTAAAAACCCAGCGAAGAGCGGCTTACACACGCTTTCTGGCAACGGACAAGGCCCGGCAGGCGATCACGACCAGTCTGGTAGCAGATGTGGCACGCCTGTATTATGAGCTGATGAATCTGGACACTGAACTGAATATTATCAGAAAGAATATCAATCTCCAGCAAACGGCTGTGGAAACCATCGGCATTCAGAAGGAGGCAGGTAGGGCCAATGAGCTTGCCGTGCGTCAGTTTCGGGCACAATTGCTCAATACCCAGGCCCTGGAAATAGAGATCAAACAGCGAATCATTGCAACAGAAAATCAGCTGAATCTCCTTTTGGGTCGATTCCCTCAGCCTATTGTAAGAAGTACCACTTTGGAGCAATCATTTCCTGCTCAGATACAGGCAGGAATACCCTCGCAAATCCTGAGGCGTCGGCCGGATGTACAGCAGGCCGAACTTGAAATGCTGGCCAACTACGATGATCAGCAAGCCGCGCGTCTGGCATTTTTACCATCGCTAAACATTACAGCGATGCTGGGCTTCAATGCATTTAAGAGTAATCTCATTTTCAACCCAGGCTCTATTGCATATAATGCTATAGGTGGCCTTGCAGCACCGTTGATCAATAGGAAAGCACTTAAAGCCGGCCAGCAGAGAACCGAGGCAGCAAGCCTGGAATCTCTGTTCAATTACAACAAGTCTATTCTTACGGGGTTTCAGGAAGTGAGCACGAGCTTGAACAAAATTGAAAACTCAAGAAAAATAACGGAGTTTAAAAGAGAAGAAGTGGCTGTACTGCAACAAGCCGTAGCTACTTCCAGAGATTTGTTTCTCACAGGTTATGCCACCTATCTGGAAATAATCATGGCTCAAAAGAGCGTGCTAGAAGCCGAAATAACACTTAACAATGTGCAAACCGATCAGTACCTGGCCCTGGTTGAGTTGTACCGGTCCGTTGGAGGTGGTTGGGAGTAGACACTACCCCTGACTCCGATCGCCGCAAACCAGGCAGTTAAACAAATATTTTGCTAACTACCTACGATTATTCACCTGTTACGATGGCAATGGGAGAGTAATCGTAGGTTTTTTATTTTACGCATGGAAGGCTACCTACTATCCTCCCTCCGTAAACCGGCCCGGGCTTGAATATTAAGTTCTCTTCCATTCCATAGGTGAATCATCCTCATAAAGCCTCTCTCATCACCATCTGGCGGGCATTGATCGTCTTCTACGCATATTATTTATATGTTAAGCCGTGAACAGGCAAGAACCCCCATTTAGCCCTGTTTTCCTTCTAAATCGTCCCACTTTCCCTAACCTTCTGAGAAAGTGGGATTTCCCGTAACAATTAATTAATTAAAAAAATCCATTTCTTATTGGGAAAAGGTTTAGTATTGCTTAAATTTAAACGCAAGAAATAGCCAACCACCCTAAATAGGCTATTTACCCCGGCAAACATTTTAATATTTGTAAACAATTGTAGTTAATTAAAATCTATTCATTTGGATGAATTCTAAAGCAAGAATTATGAAACTACTGCCTAAACACTTTTGCAAATTAGCAAGTGTATTCCTAGCTGCCTCGGTTGGGATTGGCCAGGCCCAGGACGTGCTGATCATGGATAGCCTGGCCATTTCAAACCGAAGCGGAATAGAAAACAGCTTACAGGGAACCGTTGCCGGGTTAAGGGTGAAAAACTGGTCCGGGACACCGGGTGTTCAGTCCATCATCAATCTTCGCGGCCTGAGCCTGGACCCCACTGATGACTCTTCCTTACCCTTAATCCTTATTAACGGAGTTCCTGTCATTACCAGCCCCTCCAATGTCACTGCGATCAACCCGTTGAGCTACTATTCACCGGATCAGATTGAACGCGTTGAGATCATCAAATCCATCGACCGACTTGCCGCCTATGGTGTGCAAGCACCCAATGGAGCTATTAATCTGATTATGAAAAGTGGTAAGACAGGGCCACTGCATTTGAGAGGGTCAGCCTCGGCGGGAGTGAATTTCCTGAATGACTTCGATTATCGCAAAGACGCTTTTTACGATTTTAATACCATTGCCCGGCGTAATGTGTTTGGCAGCGGCTCACTGGTCCATGAACAAAATGTTCTTGTAGACGGTGGCGGGGCGTATGGATCCTATTTGTTTGGCTTGAATAACTATTCAGATGAAGGTTTGCTAAAATCCACGAAGTTTGGAAGGCAATCGTTATTCCTCAACGCAAAGTACAATATCACACCCAAGTTTACTGCGCATTTTTACAATAATCTTGCCCTCACCAACAGGGACAGCCGTTATGCAGGGGAATACAACCGGGAGTTTACATTACCGGTTATTGCGGACGAAGCGTTTTTTATGGACAAAAAACGCAATGTCGCCTTCCTCTCATCAGTGGGCCTCGCCTATCAGCTCCATCCCGATCTCAGTATCAGTTCTGTAGCAGGAATATCGTACGAAGGAGCCAGCCGCGACCTGTATATTCCGTCCAACATTCTGATAGGAAACATTTATGCTTCCAGCGAAGCCTATAAGCGACAGCTCATTACGATAAATACCTCGTTGAATTATGTTCGTCCCCTTTCAGAAGATTGGAAAATGGACGTTAAAGTGGGTCATGAGCTTCGTAGCACTGATAACCGGCTTACTTCTGTAGATGGATCGCGCAGCCTGGAAAGCGGTGGTTCTAACTTTGTGAAAGTGGTTACCGGATACAACGCAACACAGACAGACGCATTTTCTGATCATGATGTGGAGCAGTTGATCGGATTCTATGGAATTGGAAAGTGGAGTTATCGCGATGACCTCAAACTTAACCTCGTGCTCCGAACCGACGGGAGCTCATTGTATGAAAAAAAATGGGCGTTCTACCCGGCCCTGGGATTCGTATATAGTTTGGCGAACACATTGAAACTGCCGATATCCGTTAACGCTTCCGTAGGTAAAATGGGGATGCTGAACCGGCCTCAGGCATATCGTGGCGAGCTCGTAGCCAAAGGGGAATATTACAATGGCAATTCCTTGGGCATTGGTGAGTTGTACCCCGCCTTCCTGAATGCGAAGAGTGTGGATGTTTTTCAAATAGACGCCGGGCTTTCCTACCAGATCCACCCATCACTGACTTTTTCTGTAAACTATTTCAGCAAAACGTATACAGATTTTATCTACAAAAGATATTTACCTAACAACCAGGGTATTGATTACCGGTATGAGACAGGCGGAAAGCTGGGTCTTTCGGGGTTTGAATTTACATTAAATGGTTCCTGGATTCACACGGATCATTTCGCATGGTCCAGTAACCTGAATCTGGCCGCCTATAACAACCAGGTCAGGCAGCTTCCCAATGACATTGCCAATACCAGTATCTCACATCTGTCCGCATTAACCAAGGGCGATGCCGTCACTTCTTTAATTGCCTACGAGGGCAATCAACAGAAGGTGATCGGTAACAGCGAGGCCAAATTGTTCGGAGGAATCAGCAATACACTACGATTCAAAAACATTTCCCTCAGCTTCATGTTCAATTATGCTTCCGGAGCCGATATTATTACGGAATCATTTGGTAGCCGTTATGCCGTTGCGAGCGTTGACAAATACCCGTTAAAAGCCGCCGAGACCCCTTACTACCTACTTCAGGGCGACGACAAAAATCCTGTTTATCAAGGCATACGCACCATTGAACCTGGCAGTTTTATCCGTCTGAATAAAGCGGTTGTGACTTACCATTTAACAGGGGTATTTAAGAAGCTCCAGAAGGTCGAAGATGCGCAGTTGTTCCTGAGAGGAGATAACCTCGCAACCTTCTCCAGATACAGCGGAACCAATCCGGAAGAAAATGTCGCCGGTATAAGGAAGTACGACCTGAGCTATACAGGTACTCCCCTACCCATTGTCGTCGCCCTCGGTTTAAAAATAGTATTTTAAATAATGGCCATCATGAATGTAAAGATTTACGCAAAACTTTGGAAACTGATACCGGTGGTAGTGCTCTCACTTTCTTCTTGTTCGGATTTCCTGACGGTTACTCCTGAAAACAGAACGGAAGAGGATGGGTACTACACTTCAGCACAACGGGTGGATCAGGCCGTTGTGGGTGTGTATGTGGATTTGAGAAGAGCGTTGCTGACCAACTACGCCTGGCTGATGTACGGAGAAGCCAGAGCAGGTGACCTAACCGTTAATGTCAATTATCAGCCTTACGTAACCGCTCAGAAACTGAAGACCAATCAATACGAATTGGCCAGGCTGACCGACTGGGAATACTTTTACGACGTAATTAAAAGCGCCAATGATGTACTCAACATTGTTGAAAAGGCAGATGCCGAAGTCCTGACAGACTACCAGCGTAGTTTATATAAGGGAGAGGCATTGGCACTAAAATCCATGGCGTACTTCTACCTGACCCGGATCTGGGGAGAGATCCCATCAGCGGAAGCTGCTGATTTAGGTCAGAAAATAACCGGAGCCGCAGCCATTGAACGAGCTGTCTCCTATGCCCGCGAAGCGCTTCCCTTATTACCCTGGGCGTTGTTGAGCGACGATGGGATCGAAAGTACAGCACTGACCTCCATTCGTTTCAGCAGAACGTCAGCAACCATTTTGCTTGCACAGGAAGAATTGTGGCGGGGCAAAGGAACCGAAGCAAATGCGGCATTACAGCAACTTTTTGCGGATGGCGCAAAGCTCTCAGGCCTTAATGTATCCCTGGGCAAAGACAGGCGCACTGAAATCCCCACCACGCCGCTGAGCGGAACCGTCGTAAACATGTCGCTCGCGAAGCTTAATTCGATTTATCCGGAAGGCGATACACGCCGTGCAAGATTGTTTACTATTTCGGCAAGCCAGGGCGTTGCAACCCTGATCGTAAGAGATCAGTCGTCGCTCGAGTTGTTAAGATTAAATGAGCTCAACCTGCTTCTGGCAGAAGCTGCATGGCGCTCAGGCAACCTGGACGACGCGCGTAAATATCTGATTGCAGCTTCTACCGGTGCCACTGAAAACTACACCACTTTAACAAAGGACACTTTTGGAGATGCACTGCTACTGGAACGCCAGCGCTTGCTCGTAGGGACGGGACAACGATTCTTCGACCTCGTGCGCTTTGGCAAAGTAAGCGCATTTGTTCCGGCCCTCACCGAAGCTGCCGTTCAGAGCGGAGCTGCCTATTGGCCTTTATCTGCACGTAGTATCAGCGGGAACTCTATGACACAGAGTAGTTATTGGTCAAATTAACGATAGCATTGACAGTATTAAACAAAATCCAATGAAGACAATATTACTAAGAACTTGTTTTCTTCTCGCGGTACTGATGCTTCCCGCGCTGGCGGTTGCTCAAAAAGCAGTTACTGGCAAAGTGACAGACCAAAATGGAGAAATACTGATCGGAGCGACCATTGGGGTGAAAGGCACCGAAAATTTCACAATTACGGACGCGAAAGGGAATTATACCCTGACCCTCAGAATAGGCGATACCATCATTGGTTCCTATGTGGGGTATCAGACCAATGAAGTGGTATATCGGCAAGCGTCTAACCTGAATATTAAACTGGAATCCAGTGCCAAAGAACTGGACAACGCCATCGTCATTGGCTATGGATCCAAGATCAGGCAGGAAGTCACAGGATCCATCACGGAGATTAAGATGGATAGGATCACCGAAACACAGGTGGCTGATTCCTTTGAATCGCTGCTGCAGGGAAAAGTGGCCGGAATGAATATTCAGCTAAACTCCGGAGAGCCGGGATCTACACCTACCATCATCATCAGGGGACTGGCTGCGGTAAGCCGGGGTGACGCCTCGGCAGTTTCCGAACCACTTTATGTAATAGATGGTGTTCCGATTATATCGAGAACGGCAGACGAATTTTCCATTACCAGTACCAACGTACTGGCCGACCTCAACCCCAGTGACATTGACGATGTGGTGGTATTGAAAGATGCATCAGCAGCTGCGATTTATGGTTCCAGGGCTGCCAACGGGGTGATCCTGATCACAACCAAAAAGGGGAAACGTGGCAAACCCCAGATCAGCTTCAATGCCCGTGTGGGGATCAACTTTGTGCCACAGCTGCAGGATGTAGCCGGAGGCGCCAAAGAAAGAGAGCAGGTAGCACGGTTGTATGCGTCGTATGCACCGTACGGTGTATCCTTGCCCGCCATGTATAGCGACGTCACCAACCCATTTTACAACAACTCTTCCGACTGGCAAGGGTACCTTTACAACACCTCCGTAACACAGGATTACAGTGGCTCCATACGCGGAGCTGGTGAATTTGGTCAATACAGCATCAGCATGGGACACATGGACAACAAGGGAATTTTGTTCAATACGGGTTTCAAACGTTACAGCACCATGGCCAGTACCAGCTTCAATGCGCTGAACAACAAACTGGTGATCAACAATACGCTGGCCGTTTCACGTACAGATCAAAGTCGCAATCCCGACGGCGTTAAAACAAACTACTCCACGCTGCTGCCACTGCCCAACTCGTCGGTGGTAAAAGGAGCCGAAGTGTATGGACTTGGCAAGAAATCGAATGTCAATGACCGGATTCGTTTCAGTTCGGATGCAACAGTGAACATCATGAAAAATCTGATGTATAAGGTGAGCCTTAGTCTGGAGTACACACGTGGCATGCAGGATTCATTAAATACCTCCCGGCGCACTTTGAGAAGCTCAAATGGAAGTGGTACCAGCGAAAGCCGTAACCTTCTGATTCAAAATACGCTGAACTACAGCCCAAAATTTGGTGACGGACACAGTCTGAGCTTCCTGCTGGGGCAAAGTGCTGAAAAGATAGAAACCAAAATGACCCGCGTTAGCAGTGTAAGTGCCGCACCCACCTTGTCTGAGACTGTAAAATGGCCCACAGGAAATGCCATCGGCGCGAGTAACTATACGGCTAGTTCGATTTTGTCTTATTTCAGCCGTCTGGATTATGCTTACAAACAAAAGTACATGGTGGGCGGATCGCTCCGCGCGGATGGTTCCTCCAAATTCGGCCGAGCCAACCGCTGGGGAATATTCCCTTCCGTAACCGCAGGTTGGAACTTTGCCAAAGAAGGTATTTTTGAAGATGTCGACTGGTTGGTAAACGGTAAAATCCGTGCCAGTCACGGGATTTCAGGTACTACTTGGAGCAACGACTACCTGGCACTGGGCATCATGGATGGTGGCAAACTCGACCAGTACAATTCACTTCTGATGATCTCCTACGGCGGCATATCAGGTTATTCGCCATCCTGGTATGACGGGTTCAAAAATGAAAACCTGACATGGGTAAAAAGTCGGATGACCAATGTGGGACTGGACGTTTCATTGTTTCGCAACAAAGTTGAGTTTATCTTCGACGCTTACGAAAAACTCACCAAAGGACTGCTCCTCACCACCTCACTGCCTACCACCTCCGGTTACAACGAGGTATACCGAAATGCGGCAGATGTATTGAACCGCGGTTTGGAATTCACAGTGAACACCAACCTGAATGCCGGTACTGAATTCAACTGGAATACCGGACTCAACTTTGCCCTAAACCGAAACCGGGTGGTGGCATTACCGGATGGGAATGCAGATATCATTAAGACAAGCACATCAGGCCAGGATTTTGGCTCCATCGTGCGAACCGGCACTCCGCTCAACGGCTTTTTCTTCTATCAGTCTCAGGGCATTTACCAGACTGAAAGTGAAATTCCAATCAATCCCAAAACGGGAGCCCGACTGCTAGGCCTGCAAAATAAGAAACTCGCAGTAGGCGACCGTAATTTCAAAGACCAGAACGGAGATTACATCATTGACGTAAGGGACAGGATATACGCTGGTGACCCCAATCCCAAATGGACAGGCGGATGGACCAATGACTTTAGATACAAGAATTTTGGACTGAACCTGATTTCAACCTTTGTAATCGGCCGGAAAATTGTGAACACAGCATTGCTGGAAAGATTACAATTAGGCAAGGGATTCGCCGGAAGCAAGTCCATGCCCAACTTCGACAACTATTCGATATGGGAAAAAAGTGGCGACGTGGCCAAGTACCCCACTTTGAACCCCTGGAACGACGCCCCTCAGATTGTATCCTACGATTCGGAGTATCTGGAAGATGGATCCTACTTCAAGCTCAAAACGGCTACATTATCCTACAACCTGAATGGCAGACTGCTGAGCCGGATCGGTGTGGGACGCGCACGTGTGTATTGTACGCTTGATAACATTGTTACTTTTCAAAAATACAGCGGCCCTGACGCCGAGCTGGTAACGATTGATGGATTTGACGCCTCCGGTGGATATCCAATGCGAAGAATGATGCTATTTGGCGTTTCACTGGGACTTTAGTAAAAAAGATAAACAGTAATTAACTATGAGAAGCAAAATATTTGTCCTGTGTCTGACGCTCCTGATGTTCATCTCACAGGGCTGTAAAGACTGGCTGGACCAACTCCCGATCAATACCGTCACCGAAGATCAGGCCTGGAAGACCGGTAATGATGCAGAAGGTGCCGTAGCAAAATCATTTGCCATTTTCCGTCGTGCCCTGGCCGGGCTTACAAAAGACGATACTCCCTCAACCACAAGAGCGGGTGCATGGGGAGACTATTACTTCTGGGGCGACATGCGGTCGGGCGACTGGATCACACCTAATAACGATGGCGACTGGCAAGCCGGGTTTCAAAATAACCTTATTGCACGTACACAGCTGGAACCCATGACCAACTGGCGACTTTTTTACCGGGCAATCGAACAATGTAATCTTGTACTCGAGAATGTCCCCAATATCACAGAAGGATTCACTGCTGAAAGAAAGGCTGAGCTCCTCGCCGAAGCACATTTCATGCGTGCTATGGCCCATTTTTATGCCGCACGGGTGTGGGGCGACATCCCTATCAACCTAAGTGCCCGTAACGTAACACCATTGGGCCGCGAGCCGATCAATGATGTCATGAAAATGGTAGTGGAAGAAGTCGATATAGCCATTCCTGCACTTCCCTGGATGTACCCAGGAACCCGTAAGAAATCAACTTCCCGCGGCACGAAAGGCGCTGCCTTGGCCCTAAAAGCGCATGCATTGATGTGGCTGAAAGATTACCAGGGAGCTTCGGATGCACTGAAGCAGATTATTGATGAAGGAAAATTCAGCCTGACCCCTATTGAAGGGTTTCGGGATATGTTCGACAAAGGGGAATCAGATGAGCTTATTTTTCAAATGTATTATGATGTAAGTGCCGGAGAATTCTCCGATTACTACGGACATATCCTGACCTATTACCTTACCAATCCCTATACCTCCCGCGGCAACTTATCGCTGGCCGTGGCCAGGTCCAGAGTTCTTGAAGTGTACCCCGACTATGCCCGTGACAAATCCGATAAGCGCGTTGCTGAATTTTTCCAGAGTATTGATTTTTCGGTCGGTGAGAACGAGCTCAGACCCATACTTGCTGACCCCCTCGCAAATGGGGAACGCCAGATCATGTTTGCCAAATTCAGAAAAGCCAAGGATCGCTCATACACCCTGATGGATGGCCCCGTACCCATTTTCCGATATGCCGACATATTGCTACTCAAGGCAGAAGCGGACGCGAGAACCAATAAGTTGAACGAATCAATGGCCAACCTGAATCTGGTTCGTGCGCGTGCTGGAATACCGCTATTCGATAAAGCGGATCAACCATTATTGATCGAGGAGATTCTGGAAGAGCGTCGCCGCGAATTGTTTGGAGAGTATCATCGGGTGTACGATCTGGTCCGGCTGGGACGCCTGCACGAATTTAATTCATCCATTTCCGAAAAGGATGAAAAAGACGGTGCCGCATTTTTCCCGGTCAGTGATGAAGCCTTTTCCAATAATCCGAATATGACGCAAACCTATTACTGGCAGTTTAACCAATAACCTGAAACCAAGCAGTCAAAATGAAGAGATCCATTATCGCCATTTTACTTGCCACCGTCTTTTTCACCTGCGGATGTAACGACGATTACTTTACCGATGGGGGGGTGTCCGGTGATCAGACTGGCATACTCAATCTTTCTACCATGAAGTATCTGGAAAGCCAGCCGGCTAAATTTGACACGCTGGTTACATTGATTAAGTGGTGCGGGCTCGAAGCAGAGGTAAACAAGTCTGGCAACACTTTTCTGGCCCCACAAAACTATTCCATTCACAACTATTTCAAATTGTTGTATCCGGATGAATCCAAATGGCCGCCGCTTTCACAACTCTCGGACGCAGAGAAAGTGGATATTACCCAAATCCTAAAAAATTACATCATACCCAATAAGGAGATTGAAAGAAATGGACTGTCGCCCGCTTATAGCTACACCACCACGTTGGGAGGCAAAAAGGCCCGGTTCAACCTGATTCGGGAAGATTACCTTGGCAATGTGAACATGGGTGCTGCCTATGTAGTTTTTGCACTTGATCTAAGTCCCGCTGGCAGCACCACTGAATTTTTCCTGCCGGTTACCGTCGTAACGTCGGGCCTGCGGTCAACCAACGGCATTGTTCATGTACTCGATTCGGACACTCACATCTTCGGATTTAATTAAGTTAAAAGGATGAAACGTAAAAATACTTTAAGACTTTTTGGGTACGTCTGCCTCCTGGCAGGATGTGCCGTGTTTCTGCCCGGATGTGTAGAAATACCAGAAGAAGGAAGTTTAGCCCCTGATATCGGCTACAAAAACAGGAAACAATATGCCGTATCCGGGCTTACGCAGAATATTGGCGACTTTCTTTCGTCAAGTTCCACACTCCCCTTACGCTTTGAAATTGTCAACATTACGGAAACCAGCGGAAAGGATATTTCCGCATTGAAAGAGGAGCTCCCTGTGATCCGATACAAGGAAGCTATTGTTGGAAACGAAAGCTCCGCGGAGCTTCAGCTTAAGACCGAAACGGTAAAACAGCCCGCGATCAGTATCAATCCCAATACTGGCAAAATTGAGTTGCTGGAAGGCAATAAAATTCCGGCCGGGGAATATCGCTTTGATGTACAGGTTAGCAACACGTCGGGCAGTAAAATCCTGAAAGATGCGATCGTCATTGAATTCGTAGAATTTGAAGCAACCTCCTGGTCGGCAGGCATGAAGTCAGCGCCTCAGATCGAACGCGTTGCCGCAACTCCCAATCAGATCCTGTTTGTAGGGTATCTGAATGGCGTGAAGTTACCGGGAAATCGTATTGACTTTACCAAGAATCGGGGGGCCGGATTTAAGGGAACCTTTGTAGACGACAATGATCAGGGTGAGTTATGGAAGGTTAATTTTCCTGTGAAAAATTCCGACACTTATTGCAGCTGGAAAGTGATCACCAATACCAATGGTACTGAGCAGGTCAGCTATGTCAGCGAAAATTTCAATTTCGTTTTAGGGATTCCGGGCAGTTACGTTATTCGACTTTATAAGTAAAAGAAAATGAAACAGTATATAAAATACTCCGGCTTGGTATTGGCATTTTTGATTGTCGCAGGCAGTCTCGCCAAAGCCCAGGACAAAACCAGAAAAATATTGGTGATCGGTGTAGACGGCATTATCAATACCGCCATCGATTACGCCACCACACCGGGTGTCGACCAACTTCTGGTAGATGCCTCCTATAGTATGAACGGTTACAGTGGCGTTCCTGCCTATTCAACCACCGGCTGGGCCACACTGCTAACCGGTGTTGGTGCCCAAAAACACGGCGTCGCCACCAACAAGTCCTTTGCCGGAAATAAATTTGAAGCGTATCCTTCTGTTATCAATCGTATCAAATCGGTCAATAAAACGGCTAAGGTGGCTTCTGTTGTTCGCAATGAGGGAATCAACACTTTATTGAACAGCAACGCGGATTTCAAATTCCAGTACGGATCGGATCAGGGTGTCTACGACAAATCTGCCGAGCTTCTCAAGCAGGCTGATATCGGAGCGGTGTTTCTTCAATTCAGCAGCCCGGCCGAGGTGGGTGAGGCCGTAGGTTACCAGTTGCGCGAAGCCCGGTACGTACTCGCCATTCAGCAGATTGATAAGTATGTGGAGCAGCTGCGTGCGGCCATCACCTCACGCGCAACCTATGCCAGTGAAAACTGGGCCATATTCCTGGTATCCACACACGGAGGTACCGAGTCCGGCGCTCAGTTGAGCAATAGTGTTGAAGAATTTAACGTCCCCATCATTTTATCAGGTGGAGATATGGACAAAAAGGAGCTGATCGGAACTGCAATAGCAGCCAGAGAAAACAATGACAATGTCCTGACCTTCAATCATGCTCAGTCCGGCGACAAGACCTACGTGCGGATTCCGATTGCCAATACCGCTCTGAAGGGAATGAACAAATTCACTATTGAACTCTGGGTTAAATCCGGGGTCAATTCGAGTGACCCCTCTATAATTGGAGATAAAGACTGGGACTCGGGAGGTAATCCCGGCTTCACCCTATGCCGGAGTGGTAGCACATGGAAAATCAACATCGCCAACACCAAGCGTGAGCGTTATGACATCGGATCGAGCAAAACACTCGAAGACGGCAACTGGCATCACATGTGCGTAACCTTTGACAAAACCAAAGAGTGTATTGTATACCAGGATGGTGAAAAGGTTGGAGAATCAAAATTAACCTATAAGGCTGAAGACGACATGTCCTCCCCTTTCAATTATTTATGTCTGGCCCAGGAGGGAACACAGACTTACAGCGGTGGCGCGCCCAACTGGGCTGGAGCGATGAATGAGGTGAGAATTTGGACTGACGTCCTTTCCCCCCAAACCATCAAAGATTATATGTATTTGCGTAACATCGAAACAAGCAACCATCCCAACCGGGCCTCATTGAACCTCTACATGAAATTAGATGAAACCCGTGGAACTGTGATTCAGGATTTAAGCGGAAAAGGCAATCACGGAGAGCTGATTGGCCCGGCCACCGAGCGTCATCCGCTCTATGCTATCGGCCTCACCGATGTAGCTGTGAATATATTGAGTCATTTAGGTATCCGTGTTGACGGCACCTGGGGGTTAGAAGGGAATTCCCTAAAGTCCAATGTCCCTTTTCGTCTGTTTAAAGTGAAATAATCCAACTGTCATGCAAACAAGATTGAAATTCAAAACAAGTTTTATTGCACTCTTCGTGCTGGTCGTACTGGGCTTGAGCTCATGTAAGGAAGACCCTTCGGTAGGCACACTGGATGGAGAGCAGCTGGTCGCAGGGAGGTTAGGCGGAACATGGGCTAAGCCAACCAATATTGTAACACCTACGGGAGTTCCGGCAGAAGTATTTGGAGACATGAGGCTCGTACTAACGACCGACGATTCCGGCAAGCCTTCTGATTTTCTTGGGCAGGACTGCCCCATTATCTTCGGCGGATCGGCCGGAACCTGGACCGTCACCGGAACCCAGGAAGGCGCCAAGGTAAAATTGACCGGCGTGACACCCGTCGATGAATTCGATGCCAAAGTATCATCGGGCGCCCTTATCATCTCCTTTAAAATGGGATGGGAAAATACGGACACCGGCGTTACGGGCCAGGGAGATTTCAGCGTAACACTAAGCCGTCAATAGGCTTAAAATTAGAATTGATTATTTATAAAGCAGCCTTCTAAAAAAAGCATATATGAAAATCATGAATTATACCACCCCTTTCAGGTCTTTATTAATAGCCCTGATAACCTCCTTCTGCTTGCTTTCCTGCGAGGAAGAATATGACCACACCGTAGATGTAGCCAATCCCGTCGTTGTGAGTTTCAATCCGGTGTTGGGTGTCGAGGAGGTATCGGTCAACAGTAACCTTGTACTAACATTTGACGAGAATGTAAAAAAAGGAACAGGTAATATTATAGTGAAAGGAGAGTCCTCTACCAAGACCATTGATGTGGCTTCGGAGGCCGTCACGATTGGGACAGATGCCCGTGTGGTTACGATCAAACCCGGAGAACTCGAATCTGACGAAAAATACACAGTGACTGTAGACCAGGGTGCCTTCATGGACCTGCTCGACAATAAGTTTATGGGTGTTGCTACTCCCTGGACATTTACCACGGCGGGCACAAGTGGCCCGATGGTACTCGCACTCTCACCTGCAAATGGCAGTAAAGATGGCTCCTTGTTTAAGCTCCAGCTGACCTTTCTGGCAGAGGTCAAAAAAGGAACGGGTAACATTGCGGTGTATGCTGCCAACAACACAAAAGTCGCCGAAGTATCTGTCGCTAGTTCAAACGTAGTGGTGGAAGGCAGCAAAGTTGTGGTAGACCTGCCGGCCCCGCTGGCCTTTGCCACCGGCTACTACGTAACCATAGATGCCGGCGCAATCCTCGACATACCAGGTAAGAAGTTCAAAGGGTACAAAGGCAGCACAGGCTGGGCTTTTACCACAACTCCGGGTAGCGGAAGCGAACTGGCCGTTCATTTACCGCTGGATCAGGATCTATCAGACATAAGTGGCAATAAATTTGACGCCGTAAACGGCAGCACTGCTTCGGCAAAAGTGGAGTTCACTACTGACCCTGTTCGGGGTAAAGTGGCCAGCTTTCCATCCGGCTCTTATGCCGTACTGCCCAAACATAATCTGCTGCGACCTTCGATGACCCAGGATTTCAGTATTAATATCTGGATGAAACTAACCGCGATAGGTTCCGACCCTGCCCTCTTCGCTAATTCTGACTGGGACTCTGGTAGTAATCCGGGATTGGTACTATATCTTGATGGTGCTCTTACCTATACCGGCCCTGGTTCGACGGGAAGGGGCTGGGTTACAAAAATTACCGGTGGCGTTCGTATGAACTGGCGCGCCGGCGAAATGACGCCCCAGGCTCCTGCATTGGCCGACAATAAGTGGCACATGGTTACGATGGTCGTCAACCAAACCACGAAGCGCCTGCAGATTTACATTGATGGGGTTACGTATTCAAACCCCGCTACGGCTACTAGTTATGACCTTAATACCCTCACTGCACAATGGTGGGATGCAGCCAAAGATTATCCTTTTACAATCTGGGAGGATGGCACCGGCAAATACAATGCAGGCGATGGCACACGCAAAGCACTGGCCGGCTATGTAGACGACCTTCGTATCTACAACAAAGCACTCACCCAGGCAGAGGTTACAGCCTTATTTAAAAATTGAGTTTGAGCGTTCCAGGTTGTATCTGATCTTTCAAACAACCTGGAACAGACCATCAAATAAGGCGATACTGCCATTTTGAAATATGGATTAACAAATACCATAGAAAAGCCAAAACCCCCTCAATGAAAAGCTCATTCTGGGGTTTTGGCTTCAACACCACATACAATAAAAAGCCCGGAGAAAGTCAAATCCTCCGGGCTTCATTGTGAGTAATCCAGTTGTTACTTATTTTTTCTTAGTTCCTGCCAGACTTGGCTCTTTGGAGATTTGGATCAAATCCACCAACATTCTGCCGGTTTCATTCAGATAAATGTCCTTTTTCTTTTTCACCTCTTTTGGAGCTTCATTAGACTTGGGCGCATCCTCGTCCTCATCATCTTCTGCATCTTCACCCAATTGCTTCATGGCGGCCCTTTTCTTCTCAGCCTCCTCACGTTCAATTTTACGTTTCGACTCCTGCAGGGACACCACTTTATTTTCACGGGCCTTTTTAAACTCATCCAGCGTTTTAACCAGCGTTTTCAGTTCCTCATCGGTTTTGAGCCGCTGACTGTACTTGTCTTTCAACTGCGTTAAAATTTTCTCGTTGATGTTGTTTGTAACTTCGTAACGAGATGAGGGGATCTGATCCCAGGGTAAAGCGGCTGGTTGCGAACCTTCACCATACTCATTGGTTTTAAATGCAGTGGGAAGCTCAAGATCGGGCATCACGCCCTTCAATTGTGTGCTGCTACCGTTGATCCTATAGAACTTGGCAACGGTCAACTTTACCTGACCCAATTGTTCGGTTTCTTTCTGATCCCATTCATTTAGTCCTGTAAGTGTCTGCACGGTTCCTTTTCCATAAGTTTGCTCACCTACGATAATTCCCCGCTTATAGTCCTGAATTGCAGCGGCAAAAATCTCCGAGGCGGAAGCACTAAACCGGTTTACCATCACCGCCATGGGGCCGTTGTAAGCTATGCTCGGATCGGTATCCTGTTGCACCTCAATATCCCCTCTGCTTTCCTTAACCTGAACCACCGGGCCTCTTCCGATGAAAAGACCGGTGAGCGAAATGGACTCCGTTAGTGATCCACCACCATTGTTGCGAAGATCGATCACGATACCATCCACATTTTCCGCAGTAAGTTCAGTAATAATTTTTTGAACGTCACGGGTAGTACTTGAAAACTCTTTTTCTTTATGCTGAGCGCCTTCAAAATCCCGGTAAAACAACGGAATATCTATGACACCGATTTTGTAATCCTTCTTACCAGAATTGATAGAGACAATCTCTTTTTTTGCTCTTTGCTCTTCAAGCTTGATCTTCTCACGTACCAGTCTGTATTCTTTTGGAGGATTACCTGGTAATGCGTCGGCCGAAATAACCTGCAATCTCACCACGGTACCCTTGGGACCTTTGATCAATTTGACCGCATCATCCACAAACCAGCCCACTATATCCACAATTTTACCCTCATCACCTTGCGCGACGCCAATAATCTTGTCCTCCTTTTTCAGTTGTTTACCTTTAAAAGCAGGTCCTCCCGGAATCACTTCAACAATCTTAATATAGTTATCCTCTTCACGAAGCAACGCCCCTATTCCTTCAAGAGACTGACTCATCTCCTGCTTGAAACGGTCCGCCGAAGTAGGAGCCATATAGCTCGTATGCGGATCCAGAGACTCTGCATAGGAATTCATGAACATCTGAAAAACCTGTTCTGTCCGAATCCGTCCCAGTGCCCGATCCCGATTCTTGTACCGGTCTTTAAGGGTTGAAATAACGGCTGTATCTGCCTTTCCGGAGAGTTTAAGATCAAGTGCCTCACTCTTAAGATATTTCCTCCAGGTGTCATTTAACTCCTCGGGGGTTTTGGCCCAGGCCGCTTTCTCCCTGTCTGTATCTATCGATTCGTCAGCAGAATAGTCGAATGGCTTTGGTTCTTTAAGAAGCGCCTGAATGTACTCACTTCTTTCCTGATAACGCTTGCGAAAGACGTTATACATCTTGAAGGGCACGTCCAGCTCACGTTTTTGAAGATAATCATCAAAAAAGTTCCTATACTTATCAAATTCCGCGATATCCGAAGCCAGATAGTGTAAACGTCCATGGTCAATGCCATCAATATATTTATCGAACATGGCAGAGGACAAAGAATCATTCAATACCAATTTCCGATAATGAAGGTTCGATAGTATCCTGGTCGCGATTGCTTCAGCTTTGTACTGAGAGGGCAAAGGTTTGATGTCTTCCTGCAAAGAGGTTTCCGTTGGAACAACCACAACTCCACCTTCCTTCACGGGTCCGCGTTGCCAGCTCAGCAAAACAACCGGAATGAGCGTGATAAGATACTTTTTCATCGTTGATTATCTATTTTACAATGTCCAATAATTCCACATCGAATACCAATGCGGAGTAAGCGGGGATCTGCGCACCGGCAGCTCTTTCCCCGTAAGCAAGTTGGTAAGGAATGAACAATTTCCATTTTGAACCCACAGGCATCAATTGTAACGCCTCTGTCCACCCTTTAATCACACCGCCAACCCCAAACTCAATGGGTTCCCCACGATCAACAGAGCTATCAAAAACCGTTCCGTTGGTCAAGGTACCATGGTAATGAGTCTTCACTTTATCCGTGGCAGTAGGTTTAGGGCCCTCGCCCATTTTGATGACCTGATATTGCAGACCACTTTCAGTGGTGATAATTCCAGGCTTTTTCTTGTTTTCTTCCAAGAACTTCTCTCCCTCAATTTTTACAACAGCTCCCTTTTCTTCGTTCATCTTTTGAAAGTAATTACCTATGAAATTATTTGCATCTTCTGATGTGAATGCCACTTTATCTCCCTTTAAGGATGCCTGGATAGTTTTGGTCAGCACATCCGAATTGATGTCATTGATTCCCTGCGAGGTGAGTGAGTTTGAAAAACTTACGCCAATTGCCGCAGAAAGTGAGTCTTTTTGATTTTTCAACACCGCTACTGTAGGAGCAGGTTTGGCCATAGGCGCAGGAGCTTTCTTTTGTGTTACAGCGGGTTTAACTGCTTTTTTGGGAGCCTGGGCAAATCCCTGGGTCGCTAACCCTGTGATACCTAAAACGATAGCAAGAACGGTTTTTTCTAATTTGTGCATTCTACTTAAAAGATGGTCTTGAAGTTAATTTTTGGAATACAAACACTATAAACGGATTCAATTACAACAAAAACACAATTACTACCTAAAAAAGTTTTAAAAACGTTTCAAATCCATGATAAACGGTATTTTTATTTGGCAAAAATGCAGACTCGCAGTAACCTTGGAAAAATCTAATTTTTATCTGTCAGTTTAATTCTAATTATTACATTTTTCCCAAAATAAACGCTTACCTTTGCGCAAGTTTTCAAAAACTTACTACTATACTCTAAATAAGTCAATTATACTATGGTATCTGTTAGACCGGACGAAGTTTCGGCCATCCTGCGCGAACAACTTGCAGGCGCTAAATCTGAAGCAGAACTCGAAGAAGTTGGAACAGTCCTTCAAGTCGGTGACGGTGTTGCCCGCATTTATGGTCTTTCCCAGGTTCAGGCTGGAGAGCTGCTTGTTTTCGACAATGGCTTAAAGGCCCTCGCGCTTAACCTCGAGGAAGACAATGTTGGTGCCGTTTTGCTTGGTGATTCAAGTGAAATTAAAGAGGGTGACACTGTAAAACGTACAAAAGAAATTGCCTCTGTAAAAGTGGGCGATGGCATTGTAGGTCGCGTGGTGAACACACTGGCTGAGCCTATCGATGGTAATGGCCCTCTTACTGGTGAACTTTTTGAAATGCCATTGGAGCGTAAAGCGCCAGGGGTAATCTTTCGTCAGCCGGTAACCGAACCTCTTCAAACAGGTATTAAATCGATCGATGCCATGATTCCGATCGGTCGCGGACAACGTGAATTGATCATCGGTGACCGTCAGACAGGTAAAACTGCCGTTGCGATCGATACCATAATCAACCAAAGAGAATATTTCGACAAAGGCGAGCCTGTATTCTGTATTTATGTGGCGTGCGGCCAAAAGGCTTCAACCATTAAAGGAATTGAGGCTACGTTACGCCGTTACGGAGCAATGGACTACACGGTCATCGTTGCTGCCGGCGCATCGGATCCTTCACCAATGCAATTCTATGCTCCTTTTACAGGTGCCGCCATTGGCGAATATTTCCGTGACACGGGTCGTCCCGCTCTGGTGATCTATGATGACCTTTCGAAACAAGCGGTTTCTTATCGTGAAGTTTCTCTTTTGCTTCGTCGCCCTCCGGGTCGTGAGGCGTATCCTGGTGACGTATTCTATCTCCATAGCCGCTTGCTGGAGCGTGCAGCCAAAATCATCAATGATGATGCCATCGCAGCCAACATGAACGACCTTCCACCTTCATTGGTAGGAAAGGTAAAAGGTGGCGGTTCTTTGACTGCACTTCCGATTATTGAAACGCAGGCGGGTGACGTTTCTGCTTATATTCCCACCAACGTAATCTCCATTACGGATGGCCAGATTTTCCTTGAATCGAACTTGTTCAACTCAGGTATTCGTCCGGCGATCAACGTAGGTATCTCAGTATCACGTGTGGGAGGTAACGCGCAGATCAAGTCAATGAAAAAGGTATCTGGTACACTCAAATTGGATCAGGCTCAATTCCGCGAACTGGAAGCTTTTGCAAAATTCGGATCGGATCTTGATGCTGCTACCAAGCTGGCCATCGACAGAGGGCGCCGTAACCAGGAAGTTTTGAAGCAACCACAATATGCGCCGGTTCCCATCGAACATCAGGTAGCTACAGTGTATGCTTCTACCAAAGGTTTGCTGGATAAAGTTCCTGTTGAAAAAGTGAAGGATTTTGATAAAGAATTCCTTACAGTGCTTTCAGCTCAGCATAGCGCTACACTTGCTGCACTACGGGCAGGAAAACTGGATAACAGTGTTACCGACGTGATCGACAGTGTTGCAAGAGAAATTGCAGCAAAATATTAAGCGTATAATTAACGATTAGGAGTTATTGGATTAAACCAGTGACTCCTGATTTTTGAATCCCCGATATGGCAAGCTTAAAAGAAGTACGTAACCGGATTGTTTCGGTTAATTCAACCCAGCAGATAACCAAGGCCATGAAAATGGTGGCTGCGGCCAAATTGCGTAGAGCTCAGGATAATATAATCCAAATGCGCCCTTACGCACAAAAGCTTGGTCAGATGCTTTCGACAGTTTCGGCAGGAGCAGAAAGTTCTGGCGACAGCCCGTTGAAAGCGATCAGGCCAGTGGAGAAGGTACTGATTGTGGTCGTCACATCCGATCGCGGATTGTGTGGCGCATTCAATACCAACATCGTTAAAGCAACCATTCTTCTTATTGAAGAAAAATATGCAGCGCAAGCGGCGAAGGGAAATGTTGAGATTTTTGCGATCGGGAAGAAAGGTGCAGAAGCATTTACACGCAGAGGGTTTGTCGTTAACACAGCATTTACAGATTTGTTCACAAGGCTAAGTTTTGTGAATGCAAAAACAGCTGCCGAGCAGATTATCACCGATTTCTCTGAGGCCAAGTATGATGCGGTTGATCTGGTTTTCAATGAATTCAAAAATGTGGCAACACAAATTATTCATACCGACCCTTATCTTCCTATCACGTCGGAAAATCTGGCGAAGAAAAGCAAAGCAAGTGAAGTAAATTATATATTTGAGCCTACCGAAGAAGAGATTCTGAGAGAGCTGATTCCTAAGTCGCTTAAAATAGCTTTATACAGAGCTGTGCTTGAGTCCAATGCATCCGAACAAGGTGCCCGGATGACGGCCATGGATAAGGCTACCGAAAATGCTCAGGAATTATTGAAAGAGCTGAAACTTGTCTACAACAGGACTCGTCAGGCTGCCATTACAACAGAAATCCTGGAAATTGTGGGCGGTGCGGAAGCCTTGAAAAATTAAGGTTACCATCGATAGCAACAATAAGCAGCCAGCAGGTCTCATCCACTTGCTGGCTTTTTTATTGCTCCCATCCTACATTTGGACGCCCGGGGGCAATTTTCCCTTTCCCTTTACAGTTGTATTGAAACAAAAATAGAAACCGTGATGTCATTTATATCAAAAACAACCAGGCTTATACTAATAATATTTGTCGGAATTGTTCCGCTCCACGGCCAGTCGTTGGATGAGATTCTCAGCAACCATCTCACTGCAATGGGAGGCGCAGAAAAAATCAGTAAGCTCAACAGCCTGAAAATTACCGCCAATGTGGAAATGATGAATACGAAGATGCCCGTAACGACTACCGTGGTGCAGAATAAAGGATTTCGCACCGAAACGGTCATTCAGGGCAAGACGATCGTACAGGCTGTGTATGGAAATAAAGGGTGGATGATTAACCCACTTACCGGACAGGAAAGCCCTGTGGCACTACCCGAAGCCGCAGTAAAAACCATGACCTCACAAACCGACCTGACCGGATTATACAATTACAAAGAAAAAGGCTACACCCTGACACTCGATGGAGAAGAAGACCTTCTTGGCGCTAAGGTTTTCAAAATCACTTCGACTATGAAAAATGGCATTAAACAGGCTAGTTACATTTCCAAAGACACCTGGTATATCCTGAAAGTAGAAGCGACTGTACCTGTAAACGGGGAGGAAATAAAAACAGAAAACTGGCAATCTGACTTTAAACAGGTTGATGGAATCACTTTTCCATTCACTTCTGAAATATCCACTTCTGCGATCCCCAATATGAAAATGGTCAATAAAATCTCTTCGGTTGAGGTCAATCCTAAAATCAACGAAAAGATTTTTGAAATGCCGTTGTAGCTGTTAGCTGTTAGCTGTTAGCTGTTAGCTGTTAGCTGTTAGCTGTTAGAAGAACAGTTGATTGGGAGGATTTAAGTTCCACTATTTCATGACTGGCAAAACTTTTTTTCAGTAAGTTGAACTAAAATGAATCAATGTATGTATATACATTAAATGTAACAACATAAAAATACAACAATCATGGCAACTGCAACTAAATGGGTGATAGACCCTACACATTCCGAAATTCAGTTTAAAGTAAAACACCTGGTAATCTCCACCGTTACCGGATCGTTCAAAACATTTGAAGGAACAGTTGAAAGCGAAACAGAGGATTTTGAAGGAGCGAAAGTTTCTTTTTCAGCTGATATCGCAAGCATTGACACCAATATGGCGCAACGCGATGAGCATCTTAAATCGGGTGACTTCTTTGACGCTGAAAAATATCCTAAACTCACCTTCTCAGGCGTCCTTACTTCTAAGGGTGATGAGTCTTATTCACTCTCAGGCGACCTGACAATAAAAAACACAACCAAGCCATTCACTTTTGCAGTTGAATATGGTGGTAATATGACTGATTTTTATGGCCAGAATAAGGCCGGTTTTGAAATCAGCGGTAAGCTGAACCGTAAAGAGTTTGGTTTGGAATGGAGCGCTGTTACTGAGGCCGGAGGCGTGGTCGTAGGGGATGAAGTGAAACTGATCGCCAACGTTCAGGTGGTGAAGCAGTAAGGAACAATCCGGCGCATACCCGCTAAGATACTTGATAAAATTGCAGCATGGCCGATGATAGCCGTGCTGTTTTTTTTTGAGTGAAATACTTTCACAATCGGCGTCTACGACCCCGCGGATAGTACAACTTGGTATCGCCTGAAGTCTATGTGCATAGAAAATTCTACTTCCTACTTATTTTGGCAGACTTTTTAAAGGAAAACTTTACAGCGTTGTCAATAAGTTATTACTTTTGACAAAAAAACTTCGCTTTGATAGTTGAAACGCGCGCCTACGCCCGTGCAGGGTTGCTAGGAAATCCCTCAGATGGTTTTTATGGAAAAACAATTTCCATTTCTGTACGAAACTTTGGTGCTTCCATTTCCCTTTACGAATCTCCGGATTTGCATATAGAACCTGAGCCCCAGGACGGCAGTACTTTCCGAAGTATATACCACCTCCGTGACTCGGTAAGCATGCTGGGCTATAATGGTGGCATTCCTTTGATAAAAGCCGGCATCAAAAAGTTTGGTGATTATTGTGAAGAGAATAATATACGTTTGCCCAATAGGAATTTCACTGTAAGGTATCGGTCATCCATTCCGCGCCAGGTAGGTATGTCGGGATCAAGTGCCATTGTGGTGGCTTTGTTTCGGGCATTGATGCAATTCTATAAAGTAGAAATTCCGCTACCGCTCCTGCCCCAGCTGGTAATGGTTACCGAAACCGAAGAACTAGGCATAACGGCCGGATTACAGGATCGTGTCATCCAATGCTATGAAGGATGCGTATACATGGATTTTGACAAAGCACTTATTCAAAAACAGGGTTACGGATACTACGAACGGATCGACCCGGATCGTCTGCCCAAATTATATGTAGCCTACAACACCAATCTTAGTAAAGTATCCGGCAAAGTGCATAGCGATGTGCGTACCCGCTTCGACAGAGGCGAAAAGGATGTGATTGAAGTACTCGGGCAGATCGCCCAAAAAGCACAGGATGCACATACTGCCTTAATGGAAGGCCGCTCCGAAGATCTGCACGAATTGATGAACCAAAATTTTGATCTGCGTTGTAAGATTTACAACGTGCCGGAATCCAACAAGCGACTGATCAACGCCGCGAGGGCATGTGGCGCATCCGCAAAGTTTGCGGGTTCAGGAGGCACCATCATCGGCACCTATACCGATGACGACATGCTGAACCAGTTATTTGTCGAGCTAAAAAAACACAATGCCCGGGTAATCAAGCCATTTGTGGTTTAGCTTAAAGAAGAATGAAATATGAAAATTAATAATTCCATTTAACGATTAAAAAACGTGCACTATTGAGCTAACAGCGGTCCGCCGCGCGGCCAATAGCTAACAGCTAATAGCTAATATATGATTCGTAAAGCCGTAATACCTGCCGCTGGTCTTGGGACCCGATTTTTACCAGCAACGAAGTCGATGCCCAAGGAAATGTTACCGATCATCGATATTCCTACCATCCAATATGTTGTTCAGGAAGCTGTTGATTCCGGTATCGAGGACATTTTGATAATTTCCGGTAAGGGCAAACGGGCCATAGAAGACCATTTCGACCGTAATGTTGAACTGGAAACCAGGCTGGAAGAAAAAGAAGACCTGCTCTGGTTCAATGAGATGCGCAGACTCGCCGACATGGCCAATGTCCATTTTGTTCGTCAAAAAGAGGCAAACGGATTGGGGGATGCGATCTATTACGCAAGGCATCATGTAGGTAACGAGCCATTCGCAGTGTTGCTTGGAGATACCATCATGGATTCCGTGATACCTGTGACCCAGCAGTTGATGGATACTTACGAGCAATATGGCGGATCTGTGATCGCTGTTGAGCAGGTACCCGCCAATAAGGTTAACCGATATGGAATTGTTGGTGGCAACTCGCTAAGTGATACAATCTTAGAGTTGACCACGTTGATTGAAAAACCAGCCATCGACCTTGCTCCTTCCAATCTGGCCATCGCCGGACGCTATATTCTTACGCCCGAAATATTCAGAACTATTGAGCAAACCCCCAAGGGCAAAAACAATGAAATTCAGCTTACAGATTCTTTGCTGCTTCTATTGAAGCGTGAGAATATTTACGCGCATCATATCGAAGGCAAGCGTCACGATATCGGCGACAAACTGGATTATCTGAAAACAACCGTGGAATTTGCCCTGAAAAGAAAAGAATTTGCAGAACCTTTCCGCAAATTCCTTGAAGATATACTAGCCAAGTAAGTCTGCATATTTATTTCAAAAGAATCATTCGACAATCCGGATGATTCTTTTGCATTCTAAACACGAACTGGCCTTATCGACAACCGGTCACACCAACCAAGAAAAGTCTTATACGCGTTGTCCAAAACCTGTTGCTGCTCTATTGGTATCTTTGATTTGGATCTGGACACCACTTCAATCGGTAAACCTCTTCTGAACAGAAAATACTTGGAACTGATCGGATAAAATTTTGAGATCACCGGCTCCATGGCAGCTATTTCAGATTGTATCCATTTTGTCTCCTCTGATTTGGAAGGCTCATTCGCATTTTCGCAAAGCCACGTGAGGATTTCCGGGTAAAAATTTGCGGAGATTGGCGACATTCCGGCTCCTCCCAATTGCATTGAAGCAAGTGCCGTTGCTGTGTGCGCGTTGTAGAATTCGAGCTTGCTATTTTTCAAGACCTGCAACTTGGACTGTATCTTACCAATATCCTCGCAGGTATCCTTGTGGTAAATCACGCGGTCACTACGTACCAGATAATTGAGAACCTTGGGAGAAATAACCCTTTTATAAGGTCTCGGGCATTCGTATGTTCCCAAAGGCACATCCCTCGTGAGATCAAAGAACCTTTCAAAATTGGTAATCAACACGTCATCACTTTCTTCCTTGCCAGCCAGATGACTTGAAATAAGAATAACAGCATTTACTCCCGTCTGATAAATATCTTTCGCGTTTTTTGCCTTTTCCTCCAGCGTGTTACCAAAAGAACCTGTGGATACCACCGACACCTTATTTCCCACATATTTAACAACATGTTGCGTCAATGCCAGGCGTTCTGCATCGTCCATGAAAAACATCTCACTACTCAGGCAGTTGGCGAAAAAACCTTTGGCACCGGCCGCAAGGTAGAAATCCGTTACCCTGGAGACCCCATCAAAATCAATTTTTAAATCGGATTTCAATGGAGTGATCATGACAGGAATCAGCTTCTTATCACTTGTGGGTGCGATACCCTTCAGCCGCGCCATTTCAGATGAGATTGATGAGACCTCTATATCCTGAAAGGCTCCCGACAAAGCGCCCTCCCCTGCACCTACGGAAAATGCAAGGCCCAACGCACCGGTCGTCAGTTTTCCCAAAAATTCTCTACGGGATGCATCGTTATATTTATTCATTTTTTAGTGCTATTAATATTTTATCCACCGTACCATCATTAGTACTATAAAATCTTAAATCTGGCAGTCGCAGGATCAAAAATTATTTTTCAGCCAAAGCGTTGTATGCTTCGCACTTCCTCACACAATAACAAATTCAATTTATCTAAAGGCAATAACGACAAAAACGCCGCCGTTTGTGACCGGCGACGTTTTGTTCTGTAACGGAAAGGAGATCCGTCATTTACGTTCTTTCACGCACCTAAAAAAGTTCAGCATCATCCAATGAAGTTATCTTTACCTGCGAAATAGTACTCCGGTGTTTTTTAAGAACCGTGTACTCATAGTGTTTCGTTTTTAATTTTTCCCCCACAGCGGGTATTCTGCCAAACTTCCAAATCAGAAAGCCCGCCAGTGTCTCGTACTCGCCTTCCTTGAAAATGTCGTGAGGTAATTTGTCGTTAATATCGGAAATTGACGCAGATCCCAGCACCGTGTACGTATTGTCACTCTCATTTTTGACGATCGGTACTTCGTTGTCATATTCATCCTGTATCTCTCCTACCAGCTCTTCCAGAATATCCTCCATGGTCACAATCCCGTCCACACCGCCATATTCATCGATTATCACAGCCATTTGCTGGTGATTTACCTGAAAATCGCGCAGAAGCGCTCCGATAGGCTTAGATTCGTGTACAGTCGCCACGGGCCGGACAAGGGTTGAAATTACAATCTCTTCACCCTTTCTCATTTTCAGAAGCAGATCTTTCAAATGCAGCACGCCCACAATCTGGTCGAGGGTGTCTTCATAAACGGGCATTCTCGAATACCCTTCTTCTATAATCTTCTCTAATTTCGCTTCATTAAAATCATTGATATCGATACCCACAATCTGAGGACGGGGTATCATGACCTGCTTGGCAATACGCTCCGAAAAATTAAACGCGTTTTTGATCAGATCATAATCCGCCGCTTCAATCATACCGCTATCCTTCTGCTGCTGTACGAGGTACCGAAGTTCGTCACTGCTATGCACTTCACTGCCATGCGTGGGTGTTATACCAATGCCTTTTAACATAAAATTGGCAATTCCATTCAATACCCAAACCACCGGCCGGAATACGAGATAAAATGCATGCAATGGATACGAAAGAAAAAGTGTAGTAGCTTCCGGGCGTTGTATGGCGATTGACTTGGGCGCTAATTCTCCAAAAACAATATGTAAGACGGTAATGATCGCAAAAGCAGCGGGCAATGCAATCTGATGGGCCAGTTCAGGATCAAGAGATATCCCCACCAGCTCCATTCCGCTGATCAATATTTTAGAAACGACCGGCTCGCCTATCCAGCCCAGTCCAAGGCTGGCGAGGGTGATTCCGAATTGCGTAGCTGCCAGATATCCATCCAGATTGGCTACTATTTTTTTGGAAAGAATGGCCATTGCATTGCCGTCCTGCGCCTTTTGTTCCAGTTGTGTTGCCCGGATCTTGACAATGGCAAATTCCGCCGCGACAAAGAATCCATTGAGGAAAACCAGTACAAGCGTAATAATAACCTGAGTAAGCATTTTGGTGGTGAGTGAGTGACATTTTAATTATGAACCGGGAACAGGCCAATTTCATTCCAACCGGATCCTTCAAGCCAAATCAAACGGAGCATTTTGACGCAAATAATATCCCAAGACAACAATCCTGAACTCAGTCTGCATCGTGCTTACGATTGTCTTCCATAGGCCCGCGAAGATGTATGATCAGTCCGTTCAGAAAATTACGTAATAACTGGTCACCACAAGGTTTATAATGTTCATGGCCCTCCTTCCTGAATAATGCGCCTAATTCACTGGCTGTAACTTTAAAATCAACCAGACTCAGAATATGGATGATCTCATCATTTCGAAGATGCAGCGCCACGCGCAGTTTTTTCAATATATCGTTGTTTGTCATTTTTTGTTATTTTTCTGCAAGCTCTTAATATCTGCCTAATTATCCAATTATTGTACCCGGAGCTCTCCCATAAAAAAGAGGCCGCCCTTTTAGGGAACAGCCTCTTTCTATTTTAATTACTCTCAATGCGGAACCTGAACCTCCGGATAACAGATCACCTTTCGGTATAATCCAGGTTTTCCTTAATTACTTAAGCAACCACATTTTTTGGTTAAAATCATCATTGCCACCAAATTGCGATTGAAGCGCCTTCGTTAGGTTAGCGTTATTATAATTTACCTCAGAGTCTGGATACATCCACCTTACGGGTATTTTATCCTTTTCAGTATTATTGTTGGACAGCGGATTAACCGGGAAAACAGGAAAGCCTGTGCGGCGGTTTTCAAAATAACTATCGTATCCTGCCTGAAGAAATGTACCCAGGTATCTTTGGGTCATGATTTTTTCAAGCTGCTGCTGCACTGTTCCTGATAATTTGACCTTGTCCGAAGCCAGATAAGTGGTGATGTATTCAGGCGTAATTTTACGGTTGTGGTGAAAATCAGCATTATCAGGCGTGGTGTTCGCTACAAACTGCATACCCGTACGGATCGCATTTTCGTAATAAGTACTGGTGGGCGTTCCCGTAATCCATCCTCTCAATGACGCCTCTGCCAGCATGAATTGCAAAACAGTGTAGCTGATCTGGTAATAAGGCTCTGAGTTGGCCAGTTCTGAATAACGCGCATTGAGGTTGGAATAGTCTTTCGACGATGCCACGGCGGTCAGGTCTGAGTACACAACCGATGGATTTACGGCCTTGTATGCAGCATAGCTGGATGCACTGACACCCGCTGCTGTTTGAACAGGTGAAGGCGCGGCGTAATAGAAGAGGCGATAGTCTTCCAGATCCTTTAATTTATCAACAATCATTGTGGACATAACAGGGTAGATAAGTCCCTGGTTGTTTAATTTAAACCACGGGAAACGCTGTCCGGCCACATCAGAATAAATTACCTGAAAGTTATCGGCTGAGCTTTGAAAAATCGGCTTGGTGGTAACAATTGCATTGAAGCGAGATTTCACGTTTAATTCCGTATCGGATTCTTTGGCAGACAGGGTCAGCAGTACCTTCAGCGCAAATGTATTCACCACTTTGCGCCATTTTGTAACGTCACCATTGTAAATGGGGTCGCCCGAAAATTTAGTCCCTTGCTCAAACGCCTTGTCAGCTTCTTCAAGCTCCTTCAGAATGCCCAGAAACACTTCCTTCTGTGTAGAATACTCCGGACTAATTACGCCGGTCTCTCCCTGTAATGCATTTGTATAAGGGATGTCGCCTACCCGCATGGTGAGGTCATAAAATTTCCACGCACGAACAAACTTGCCAAGCCCCGTAAAAGAGTTCTTCAGTCCACCTTCGGGAGCCAGATTGATCATTTTCTCTACGTTGGTCAGTATCACTAAACCGTCAAAGCCCTGTTTCCCCAAGTTGTTGTATTGAAGAGAATTAGGGAACTCTGTATGGCTGATTGCTTTAGATAGCAATGCCGGGTTCAGAAAGCTGCTATTACCGGCGACATCAAGAATGAGATTCGTTCCAAGCATTTCGGACGAAACCGCTGTGGCCGCGTCGGGATTCGTATTAATCTGTTCGAAGTCGGAGCAGCTGCCTAGTGTAAGCAGACCTCCGGCTAAAAGCATATATTTAAATATTGTTTTTTTCATGATTTGGTCTATCTAATTTGATCAGAATGTTAATTGAACACTACCCCCCACATAACGTACAGAAGGAGAAGTGAGCTGAGTATCGTCCGCTTTATCAGGATCAGCAAAACGGAAATCTTTCGTCCACATCCAAACATTTTGTCCGGTCAAAGATATGGAAGCAGACTTGGCTCCAATGTATTTGGCTACAGCAGGAGGCAGTGCATAGCCGATTGAAACTTCACGAAGCTTAAAGAAAGTCGCATTGGTCACCCCACGGGTTCCATCTCCATAACGACGTGCGTAAGTTTCATACGAAACCTTGGTGGTGTTTGGGGCATATTCTCTGGAATCGCTGGTGATATTCCCAAAGTTGTCAAAGGTTGCGGCTCCGGAGGTCACCACCACTCCCTGGCCTACGTAAGACTTATTTTTGTTAACAACTTCGTCGTACCGCCATTGATTATCAGAATCAGGATGTGCGCCTGTATCCCACATTTTGTAGGATGTGTAGTTGTTCAGAACGCCACCCACGCGTCCGTCAAATGCTACATTCAATGTAAATTGCTTGTAGCTAACGGTATTGGCTAGTCCCCATATATATTTGGGGTCTGTGTATCCGTACAGGTAACTGTATGTACTCGCTTGCGTCAAACCATTTGCCTGGTGAATCAGGTTACCCTGCGGATCACGCATCCAAATTGCTCCTGTATAGGTATCCGTACGGCCGCCTTCTTTGGTCCAGCTGTTTTTGGCAGAAAACTGAGGATCAAGGGCTTTGAAATACCGGTGGTTATAGGACCAGTTCGCAGTGGCATCCCATCGCCAATCTCCTGATTTTAAGACATTTGCATCAAGTGTAACTTCCATCCCCTTGCGCACATAGGTCTGATCAATATTAATCAGCGTCGAGTTGAATCCGGATGCCTGAGAGATATTAGCTCTTGTTTGGATGTTGTAATTGTATTTGTTGAAATAAGCTACATCCAGTTTAAAGCGCTTTTTCATAAAATAGGCAGCCGTACCAATCTCCCACGTACGGTTCGTTTCTGCAATTACATTGGCTGCATTGGTAATCGTACCTGGGTAGGAGGCAGCGTTTAAGCCGTTCCAAACTCCCGTTGATGTATTGTAGGTATTGTTTGTGGCGTATACCCCCAAATCCGATTTAGACAAAGTCCACGATCCGCGAACTTTCCAGAAATCAAGCCATCCTGGCAGGGTATTAAAAAACTCACTCACAACCAAACTTGCTCCGGCTGAAGGATAAAAATAACTGCGTGCGCTAGATGGCATGGTTGAGCTCCAGTCGTTTCGACCAGTTACATCCAGAAAGAATATATTGTCGTATGACAAACTAAGTTTACCCAAAAGACTATTCACTTGCTTTCGAGGATTGGCCACCCCGAAATTGGGGTCAACAACACTAACGTTTGGTCTTTCCACCGAGTTATTTAGCGAGTAGTAGCCCGGGATAATTAAACCACTGCGTGTAGAGCTATAAAGGTAACTATTGTCATACTTATAGATTGTACCACCTGCAAGGGCGTCAACACCTACCTTACCAATGGTTTTATTGTAGGTAATAAAGGCATCGCCGTTAAAACTATATCCACTCCTTTTTGCAAGGGAGTATAACCCCGCAGCGTCCCATCCCCGCGTAGAAAGAATTCCTGGTGGATTTCTTCTTGTTTCGTCATTTTGATATAAGTCAAACCCTGGACGGATCAGTATTTTTGCACCTTCAAATAAATCATAAGTAGCCGTTAGACTGGCATTCATCCTATTCTCATTAATGCCATTCAGCTTTTCATACGCCATCATGTAAGGGTTGTCGTACCAGGCATTGTAGTGCCAGTTTTGTTTTACATTCGGAGTCAACCAATAATTGTCTTTGTAGGATGCCAGGTTATACTCAGGCCCCATCCACACCAAAATGTTATAAATATAGCCTTGTAAACTGTAACCTGCACCCGCAATTTGCGGCGCTGTTAACCGGTTGTATCCCATCTGGCTGTTTAACGTAAACTTATCCCCCACTTTCATTTCACCACTCACGTTAAAAGTCGTGTTGTTGGATTTAAGGTTTGGGTATTGCCCCTTGTTATATACATGGCTGATCGATGCCCTGAAACTTCCGTTTTCCCCCGTCTGCGTGATACTAACGTTATTGTTGGAAATCAGGCCTGGTACCAGAAAGTCATTGAAATTGTCTTTTCCTACCGAGCGAAGTTCACTGTTTACCATTTGCTTGGCAATGGGATCCCATTGATTGGCCATGGTTCCGTTATCCAGCTTGGCTCCCCAAATGTAATCCGTTGGGCTGTAAGCACTACCTAGCCCGGCACTATAGGATTTTTGGGCCTCGGGAAGCATCAGGAATCCCGCATTGAACATGTTGTTGCTATTGACCGAAACCGAAAGTCCCTTGCTGCTTGCGCTCCGCTTGGTGGTAACAATAACGGCCCCGCTACCGCCTCTGGAACCATACAATGCCGCAGCCGTAGGCCCTTTAAGCACGTTAACACTCTCGATATCATCCTGATTCAGGTTTTTGAGCGACATATTCCCATAAGGCACCCCGTCAATGACCAGCAAAGGTGTTTCACCCCGCAGGTTCAAAGTAGGCGCCTCGTTGAACTCGGTACTGTTTCTCACCCAGAGTCCCGAAACCTTTCCGGTTAACGAAGTAGCCAGGTTAACTCCCTTCACAGTCTGGAGTGCGGCGCCATTTATTTTTTGCACCGAGTACCCCAACGCCTTTTCTTCCAGTTTCATCCCAAGTGCTCCAATGATGACCTCGTTCAGGTTTTGAGCGTCTTCTTTAAGTGAAATATCAATCTGCGAGCGTCCGTCGATTTTCACTTCCTGTGGCGCATAACCAATAAAAGAAAAAACAAGCGTACCGTCAGAGGGAGCATTGATGGAATACTTCCCTTCCGTATCTGTGATGGTTCCGTTGGTAGACGCCTTGAGCAGAATGTTGACTCCCGGGAGTCCAGCACCCTTGTCGTCCTTGACAACACCTTTTATTTGCCCCTGGGCAAAGTTTAACATGGGGATAATCAAGAAGATAATCCCAAAAAAAGTAGAAATCTTTTTCATTGAGTTGGTGGTTTGATTAGAGAATTGTTTTCGAATTGGATTATTTACTTATAAAATGGTGACTTATACTGGTATACGTAACCGTTAATTCATTTCATTAGCGTGTGAGGTTTCACAATTGCTCCTGCCGCCGACGGCTAAATGTATTTTTTGAGTACTTAAAACTGAGTGAACGAACTGATCCGTGTGACGATGTACCTGCTATCCTAAGTAAATGCCTAATCTCCGCTCAATCATAGCCCCGTATTGAGCGTCCGAGCTGACTTTTCTTGGGAAATCGAAGCTGTCTCATTCGGAGATGACGAGCTTACATTTTGGGCATTGGTTTCGTTGGTGAGGCAATTTATTAAAATGAAAATACCTGTCAAAGTTTTTATAACGTACATTTTTCCAAAAGGGGTGATTTCTGCGCAAGTTTATAAAAAGGTAGTATTAAAACACGAAATACGTATAAAGTTAATTTTTTGACCCAATATTTAATAATTTATTTACACTTACTTAATCGTAAGGTAATTTTAAAAATTAAAGCAGGATATTCGTTTAAAGCCAGGAGGGCATCCACTTCTACCCAAAAAGCGGGATGAAACGTTAATCGCCAAGCACATGTTTACTATACCAATGTGCTAACGATAACCATTAACCTATGAAAAGTGGCCACGCCGATTTGCCACTACATTATGGCAAGGTACCTGCCTGGCTTGCCCAACGCATGAGCGCACTTGGAGGTGCAATCGTCGAGTCTATCGTAATTGAATACGGCCACAGTATGTTGTTACAAAAAATGAGTGACCCGTTCTGGTTCCAGTCTCTGGGCTGTGTGCTGGGCATGGACTGGCATTCTTCTGGAATCACAACGTCTGTGATGGGGGCATTGAAAGGTGCAGTGAACAAAAAGTCCGGTGAGCTGGGAATTTACATCTGTGGAGGGCGCGGCAGGCATTCACGCCAAACGCCTGCTGAACTCACGGCAATTGCAAACAAAACTGGCCTGGATGGCGATTTGCTGGTTTATAATAGCCGCCTCTCTGCCAAAATAGACAGCACTGCCATTCAGGATGGCTTTCAGCTGTACCTGCACTCCTTCATACTTTCCAAAGAAGGCGAATGGTCGGTGATTCAGCAGGGAATGAATACCGATGAGCGGATGGCCCGTCGCTATCACTGGCATTCCCCCACAATCAGATCATTCATTGAGGAGCCGCACACTTCCATTTATGGTCAGAATCAGGGAAGAATTCTCAACCTAACCGACAAGCTTGCGGCACCAACCAGGTCGGGTATCCTGGAATTAACACACGAAAATCCGGACAAGATCATGCGCGAGGTGCGTAGACTGGTGATGCCTGGCCATCACGATGTCCGTGCTGACGATGTGAATCTGAAACGACTGGGAGCCGTGCTGGCCCTCGCACACGACAATCCTGTTCCGAATCTGGAATCATTGCTTTTGCTTGAAGGTGTAGGCCCCAGAACAGTGCAGTCGCTGACACTTGTAAGTGAGATTATTCATGGCACACCTTCCCGCTTTTCCGATCCGGCTCGTTTTTCGTTTGCGCACGGCGGAAAAGACGGACACCCCTTCCCGGTCCCGATCACCGTTTATGATGAGTCCATCAAAATTCTGGATCAGGCTGTTCAAAAGTCCAGACTTGGTGACAGGGATAAATCCGATGCCCTTAAAAACCTTTCCAAGGTGTCGGCACAGCTCGAAAAGGATTTCATTCCCAATCATCGCTTTAACGACCTTATTCAGGCAGAACGTGAAAATGCCTGGAAATATGAAGGACGAACCGTAATGGGTAAAGCAAAAAAACCAAAAGGCTGGAACGGTCAACTGGACTTGTTTGACTAATTCCCAATGCCTTACATTGTATTTTTTTCTATATTAGTAGTTGATTTTATAGGTTATAAATTATTTCAAGTATGATACTTCAGCCAAAATCTCAGGTCATTCCCCAAAATTTCGAAGAATTCCTTCTTTGGGAGCCTGTGGATGGTTTCAAATATGAATGGAACGATGGTGAAATTATCAGGTTTGAGAAAATGAAGAAAAAACATTTATTTATTATAAGAAGATTACAGCAGCTATTTTTCAGATCTGTTTCCTTTTCCAAGGGAGCTGCACTTATAATGGAGCAGGATGTCATGCTGACGGGCATCCAGGTGCGCCGGCCCGATCTGGCTTATTTTAGTGGTTCGCAAATTGACAATAGCTTAAATGAAGAAGAACCAATACCTGAATTCTTAATTGAAATCATCTCTCCTACCGACGACGCCATCAAGATTGAAGAAAAGTTAGCCGAGTACTTTAAGTCCAGCGTAAAAGTCGTTTGGCATGTCTATCCTGAAAATAAGGTTGTGTATGTGTATACCTCTCGTAAGCAGGTAAAAATATGTACAGACACCGATGTTTGCAGTGCCTCTCCTGTGCTCTCCGATTTCGATATACCTGTTAACGACCTCTTTGCACTGCCCGCATGAGTTTTAAATGGCGTTGGCGAAGTCAAGTTTGTAGGAGTTAGAGAAGTCAACTTTTGGAAAGTTGACTTCTCTGATGGAAAGTTGACTTCTCTGAATTTTTGTACCATTCACTCAATATCCAGAGGGGCACTGTAATAATACGCTGTCATCTCTTTATGGATTCGCATAAATTCCTCTCTGCCACCAAACCATTCCAATACCTGATTCCTTTGCAAAATAGTCGGTTTCATTGAAAGTATTGACCTATAAGATGACCATGGATACGATTCAAAATCCTTTCGCAGTCCATGTTTGACAACATTTGCATGATGATAAACAATTACTTGAGTAAAATGCTGCTCATCTTCCACACTTACCCTTCTGAATGGATTAAGGAACAAGGCTCCCGACCTTTCAAATCGCTTATTGTAGGCCATGGCATAAGAAATGAAGAAATCTTTAAACTGAAAATCACATGCCTCCGAAAAGGAAATTTCGTTCTCAATAAATCTTCTTTGGTGTAATTTCAGATCTTTATATGGTATCGTATTAACATAGCGTACAAGTGATTCATTATCGACAGTTTTGACAAGCCAGTGAACGTGGTTATCCAGCAATACATAACTGTAAGTCTCAAAATATCCCCTACTATACTTAGCATACTTGTTTAAAAAGTAGAGTCTGTTTTCGTCATTTCTAAAAAGGGTAACATTGCTGATCGCTTTACAGGTAACGTGAAGAAATTTATTCTCACAGAATGGCTCCTGATATCTTTCATTAATAGGCATTTGTTTGATAATTTTAGCATATGAAGTGTATTCGAAATGTATCTCAAATTTATGGAGAAGTCAAATTTGCCCAATGTAAATATGTCAACTTTGTAGGAGTTAGAGAAGTCAACTTTTGGAAAGTTGACTTCTCTGAAGCTATCACAAACAGTAAATATCAACAGCATACACGCTTTATTTTATAATCTTGCATTAAAGTACTTCACTAAATGAATCTCAAAAAATTCTACCGAAAACCGGTTGGTTTGCTTGCCTTGACTGCCCTTGTGGTGGTTTCCTGTATGAAAATGACCCCATCCGGCTCTTCCAAAATTGACAAAGCTTTGGTGGTGATCAAAGAAGATGCAGCTACAGGAAAAGCCAGAGCAAAGGAAATCCGGGATAAAGTATCCGTTAAACTTGCTGATGGTCTCAAACTTGATCTATGGGCGTCCGATTCCCTGGCTCCGGATCCGGTAGCCATTGCCATTGACGACCAGGGCCGTGTGTATCTGAACAGAACCAATCGACAGAAAAATTCGGAATTCGATATACGTGGACATCGTAACTGGATGACGCCCTCCATCGCCCTGGAAACCGTCGAAGATCGGCGACAATTTCTGAGAAGTACCTTTGCTCCCGAAAAAAGCAAGGAAAATGAATGGCTGAAAGACCTCAATGGTGATGGAAGCCATGACTGGAAAGACCTTACCGTAGAAAAAGACGAAGTTTGGCGGGTTGAAGACACGGACAACGACGGCCTTGCCGATAAATCGACGCGAGTTTTAAGTGATTTTTTTGAAGAAATATCGGATGTCGCCGGGGGTTTGCTGGTACGGGCAAAGGATGCTTTTGTAGCGATCGCGCCCGATGTATGGCGTTTTCAGGATATCAATGGCGACGGAGTTTGGGACAAAAAGACGTCCATCAGCCATGGCTACGGTGTTCACATCGGTTTTGGCGGGCACGGTATGTCCAACCCGATTGAAGGGCCAGATGGAAAGATCTACTGGAATATCGGTGATATAGGTGCAAACATCACCACAAAGGAAGGCGTTAATCACAAGCGTTCCAATGAAGGGATCATAGCCCGCGCCAATCCCGATGGCAGTGATTTTGAAATATTTGCCGGTGGTTTGAGAAACACCCACGAGTTTGTCTTTGACGAATACGGCAACCTGATCAGCTCAGATAATGACGGCGATCACCCCGGCGAAAGTGAGAGACTGGTGCACGTGGTGGAAGGGTCAGATGCCGGATGGAGATCCAACTGGCAATATGGGAAATATACCGACCCAAAGAACAACCTGTACAAAGTATGGATGGATGAAAAATTATACAAGCCACGCTGGGACGGACAAGCTGCCTACATTATCCCACCGATTATGAACTTCCATAACGGCCCGACAGGTATGCAGTATAATCCGGGTACGGCATTGGGCTCAGCCTGGAAAAACAAATTCTTCCTTGTTGAATTCGTAGGAAATCCTGCCCGCTCGCCAATCTGGTCATTCGGCCTGAAACCCAAGGGCGCATCGTTTGAATTGGATGGAGAACAAAATATCTTGAATGGAATTCTGCCGACCGGAATCCGGTTTGGGCCTGATGGTGCACTTTATGTCGCCGACTGGATCAATGGATGGGATACAAAAAATTACGGACGTGTATGGCGACTCGATGTAAGTGACGACAAGAATGACCTGAAAGCCATTCGTACGGAAACTGAACGTTTGATTCAACTCGATTACCCTGCACAAACGGAGGAAATGCTACTTTCCCTTTTGTCTAATGCGGATATGCGCATCCGACAAAAAGCGCAATTTGAACTTGCTACCAGAGGTGCTAACGGTGCAACAACGCTAAGCAAGGCAATTACTCAAACCAGTAATCAACTTGCCCGGATTCACGGGATCTGGGGAATGGGCCAGCTGGCGCGTCAGGACAAGGCGTACGCAAATACGATGCTCGCGCTTTTGAAAGATTCAGATGAAGAAATCACCGCACAGGCTGCCAGAGTATTGGGTGACGCCAGAATAGCCGAAGCAGGCCCCATGCTGATACCCATGCTTAAAAGCCAGAATCCGCGGGTTCAGTTTTTCGGAGCCCAGGCTCTGGGCCGGATAAAAGATAAAAATGCCATTCAGCCATTGCTGGATATGATCAAAGCCAACAATGACAACGACGTGTATTTAAGGCACGCAGCCGTATTGGCGCTATCACGTATTGGCGAAGTGGAGCCTATAGCAGCGCTGGTGAATAGCCCTGAAAAATCGTTACGTGTCGCGGCAGTTCTGGTGTTGCGTCGTTTGGCGAGTGATAAAGTAAGCTTGTTCCTTAAAGATCAGGATCAGTACGTTGTTACCGAAGCAGCCCGGGCCATCAATGATGATCTTTCAATACCCGCGGCTCTGCCTGCCCTTGCTGCCACACTACAAGAAACTCGTTTCTACTCTGAACCTCTACTTCGTCGTGCGATCAATGCTGCCTTGCGTGTAGGGGGAGAGAAGGAAATGAACCACTTAATTGCATTTGCTACCCGAAAGAATGTAGACAAAACACTTCGTTCGGAAGCACTTGCCACACTTGGAAGCTGGGCCAATCCTTCGGTATTGGACCGTGTCGACGGACGTTACAGAGGAGCCATCACACGCGATCCCACCATACTGAAAGCGCGTGTGAACCAAATCGTGAAAGGTCTCCTTGACGAAGGCAACCCTACTATTATGGTGGCGACAGTGAAGATGCTGGCCGAGATAGGCGACAACAGGCAGAATGAAGCAATGAACTGGCTGTTCGTTACCGAAAAGTCTCCTGAGGTTAAATCCGCCGTTCTCACTGCGCTTCATACCTTGAAATATGATGGTATAGAAAGGGTGATCAAACAAGGCATGAACGATGCCAATGCCGACGTCAGAACAACAGCCCTTGGACTTGTCGACGGAACTATGCTTTCGAAAGATGCATTGACCGACATCTCGAAAGCAATTTTTGAGAAAGGGAGCGTGAAGGAGCAACAACAAATGCTGAGAGTACTCAGTGCCACACCTGCTGCCAAAACCGAAACCATACTGGACGGACTTATCACCAAAATGGTGAATAAGGAGCTTCCCAATAGCCTTGCACTCGAACTGACCGAAGCCGTAGATTCTACCAGATCAGCTTCATTAAAAGCGAAATTGGCACCTTTGAAATCAGGAAGCAGCCTGGCAGATTACACGGAAACACTCTATGGTGGAAATGCTCAGGCGGGAAGGCGGTTTTTCATGACCAACTCTGCCACGGAATGTATTCGTTGCCATTCTGTTGGCGGACAGGGCGGTGAAGTAGGACCCAACCTTTCCAACGTTGGCAACACACTTACCAGGGAACAGATCCTACAGGCCATGATCGAACCTAGCGCTCGCCTGGCGCCCGGCTATGGCATGGTGGTTCTGACCCTGAAAGACGGACAGTCGGCAGCCGGAATTCTCACTTCGGAAAATGATCACGAACTGGTGCTTAAAACATCCGAAGCCGAACCACTCAAAATTGCAGTATCCCGCATTGCGAAAAGAGACAACGTACCATCCAGCATGCCGCCAATGGGCGCCATGATGACCAAACGGGAAATTCGGGACGTGGTGGAATTTTTAGCTGGATTGAAGAAATAGGTTTTGAAAACCTGGTTTAAAGAGCGGTGTTCCATGGACGGGCATCGCTCTTTTTAGTTTTCCAGGGAGCCTTTCATTCCCACAATATCATAATTTTACCGGATTACAATCCAACAATATCATAATAACACCGGGAATTGAAATTGAGAATACGTGGAAATACATCTAAAATGTCAAGGTTTCTTCACAAAAACAACGTTGACAATTTCCCGTCCTGCATCAGCCTCTCGTCTTAATCTCAGAAATTACCAATACATTTCAGCAGCGAAACAGCACTGTAACAGCTTAAACATACCTGGCATTAAAATTGATGAATGCAGGAAAGTAAAATCTACGAATGGAATTAGATAAGAATCAGGCGAAGGTCGTTAACGAAGCGATTCAGTTTTGGGAAGAAGATAACAAAATCACCCCGGAATTGGCGAAAGAGCTACGTGCCAGCTACACACTTCGCAATTCAAATGCGGACGCGATTTCGTCCTACGCACTTATTTCTGCCATCTCCTGTGGTCTGCTTGCATTTGGCGCACTGGTAATAGACGAAAAATGGATCGAACTGCTTCGAAAAAAGTGGGGATTTTCAGAAATGATTGTTGGCATAGGCTTTACTTTACTGGCACTCCTGTTTGTTATTCTGGCCAAACGCAGAAAAAGTAAATCCACGGGCTCCAGTGCGAGCAACGAAACCTACAACATCACCATCGTGTTGACTGTGGGCATTGCGATCACGTACTGGACACGCAGTTTTTCCAACTTCAACGGCAACTATGCATTGCCTTTGCTCCTGGCAGCGGCTTCTTACGCGATCATAGCCGTATTACTGGACTCCAAACTGCTGTGGGTGGTGATGCTTGTGGCCCTTTCCGGCTGGTGGGGCGCACAAACCCACTATTGGTCAGAAGGAAGTTTCCGGTTTGCAGGCATGAATTACCCTTTGCGAATGACCGTTTTCGGATTAATCATCTGGTGTGCATCATGGATCGTTGGACGTGTAAAGTCGCTGAATTTCTTTGCAAACTCAACGTATACAATCGGGTTATTTCTCTTCCTCGTGGCCGCCTGGACCCTTTCAATATTCGGGAATTACGACGATCTGGAAGGATGGAAAATGATCAGGCAAGGGCACTTTTGGTACTGGGCAGTTGGATTTACAGCTTTGCTGGCCGGACTCATCATTTTCGCATTCCGGAATAAAAATGATACATTAAGGGATATGGCCCTGATATTTTTCCTGCTCAATATCTATACACGTTATTTTGAATATTTTTGGGATCGAACCAATAAAGGAATTTTCTTTGCCGTGCTCGCGGTTTCATTTTGGCTGGTAGGCCGTAAGGCCGAACAATGGAGAAGCAAGGAGCGAAGCCTGGAAAAGATAAAATAATACCACATGAATGAGAAAAGACCCATCCGAGAAAAAGAGACAAAACTGATCCATTTTCTGCTCAAACACCTGAACCTGGATCCTGATCAGTATTTTGTTAGTGATTTGGTAGAAGAATACGAAGGTGGAAAAATGGGCAGTATCAGCCTGGGCGGAAATGCCGATGCATACGCCGGTGACCTGATACAGGTAGAATATATGGATTCGGACGAAACACCCGTTGTGATCACTTTAACACACGATGACCAGAATCAGCTACTGGATCTCGATTTCTGGAAAATAGATTTTTCTCGCCTTATCGAGTACCCTGTACCCGATAAGATTATTTTCAAGTAAACATTCCCGACGACGCTCGTAACCAAGCACACGAGTAAGCCAAATGAATTTTAGCTAAAGAGACGGTACTATTCTGTGTATCTCCGAAATACTTACCCGACTTTTTAGGAATGAATTCCCAAAAAGTAGATACTTTTTGGGAATTCATTCCTAAAAAGTTGTACTTTTAGTCAAAATTCAACATTATGATTGATCGTTTTTTAGAAAAAAGGATACAATCCAGATTGTATCAAGGCAAGGCAATCATACTATTGGGTGCCAGACAAGTCGGCAAAACGACATTACTTCATTCAATTTTTAACAACCAAAATGATACCCTGTGGTTGAACGGAGATGAAGCTGATGTACAGGCACTCTTTGAAAATGTGACTTCTTCACGGCTTAAAAACATATTCGGTACTAAGAAAAATATCATTATTGACGAAGCCCAGCGAATATCCGATATCGGCTTAAAACTGAAACTAATTACAGATAATATCAAGGACGTTCAACTTATCGCCACGGGAAGTTCGGCGTTTGAGCTGGCAAACAAAGTCAACGAACCTTTGACAGGACGGAAATGGCAGTATAACATGTTTCCCCTATCATTTGGAGAAATGGTGGAGCATCATGGACTGCTGGAAGAAAAAAGATTATTGCAGCAAAGACTCATTTATGGATATTATCCTGATGTGATAAACCAGCCATCCTCGGAAAAAGAGACACTTAAACAACTAACTGACAGCTATTTATATAAGGATATCTTAATGTGGGAAAATATCAAAAAGCCCGAAAAATTATTGAGATTATTACAAGCGCTAGCCCTTCAGGTAGGTTCACAAGTTTCATTTAACGAATTGGGGCAGCTAACCGGGCTTGACAACAAAACGGTTGAAAAATATATTAACTTACTGGAACAGGTATTTGTAATCTTTCGACTGGGGTCTTTTAATAGAAATCTCAGAAACGAACTAAAAAACAGTCGCAAGATCTATTTCTACGACAATGGAATAAGAAATGCATTGATCGCCAATTTTAATCTTCCCGAACTTAGGACAGACATCGGAGCATTGTGGGAGAATTTCATCATCTCCGAGCGAATGAAGTACATTAGTTACAAAGGAATTTGGACAAATAATTACTACTGGCGCACCAAAGATCAAACCGAGATCGACTACCTGGAGGATATGGATGGGACGCTTCATGCCTATGAGTTCAAATGGAGTCCCTCAGCAAAAGTTTCCTTCCCCAAAAGCTTTTCAAACAATTACCCCAATTCAGAATTTAAGGTGATTCACAGAGAAAATTTCGAAGACTTTATATTGTAGACTATCGTAAAAACCCTAAGCGTAGACTTACGAATTCAACCCTCAAAAGCTGATCAAATCCCAAAAAGTAGGACTCGCTCACCTATTCGGCTTGGATACATTCAACAATGATGTCCTACTTTCTGGAGCATCCTGTCGGAAAAATTGCTACCAGAGACCCCAGCAGTAATAATTTTCTCATCGGCAAAGGAATTGGTTTATTGTTTTGACCCTCACATGCTGAAAATATTTGTAACCCATGGTAGATAAAGTGACCTGTCCAGCCATCTTCCGGGTGTGTAGGGGATATTTGACCAGTTCCACAACTGGGATTCAAACTCCCCAACGTAGTATAATCATATAAAATATTGCAATCAGCTGATTTACAAAACGTAAAAAAAAGTGGCTAACGCTCACACCTGCGAAATTCCACACTTCTCTGAACTGGCACATTTATTTATAATTATAAAAGGAAGGAAAGGATTAAGGATCGCACATTAACGAAAACAAGATCAACGATTATGATAGCTACACTTGGTAACAACGCAGTGAACAATCTAAAGGCAGGGGCCGTGTTAACGGTTACAGGGGCCAAATCGACGATGGATGCACAGAAAGAAGTAGCTGACTTTCTGCTGTTAAATCACCGGGAGGATCTGGACTATTTCCTGATCTCAAAAAATTACTTTTTAATTTATTCAAAGCCCGGACAGTTGGTTCCGGCACTAGCCTGACACTTACATTCATTTATATTCCAATTGAAACACATGATCCATTCGGGAACATTCAAACTCTGGGGACAAAAACTGATCAACGTAATTATTTACAAAGAAGACGTACTTAAAATTTCCCCCATTAAAAAAGGTCGTGGCTGCATCATTTATCTGAAGAACAAGGTACCGTATCAGGTAAATGAAAGTGAACGTGAAGTATACAGAAAATTGAATTTGGCCTGATAAGGCAAAACATAGCCATTGAAAAATAAAGTGAGCAGACGCTGTGATGAGCCGTGTCTGCTTTTTTTATGATCAAATGACTTCCCAGCGGCTTTCAACCCGGGAGCCCGGAAAATGAAAAAAGCCCGCTCTTGGGGCTCTTTTCAAACAAAATATTAAAACCGGCATTTGGCTTTACCGAACATTCCTTAGCAAATAATTATCTGCAAGGAACATCAGAATGAATACCTGAGCGTAATGCCATACGTACGCTGATCTCCAACAATACCTGCATACTGTCCGTAGCTCCCTGGGGCAGCCAGGAGTTGCTCATAATAGTTTTTGTCAAACAGGTTTCTTCCCCACAAGAAGAAGGTAAGCCCGTTGGAAGCTCTGAAACCCAGCCGTGCGTTGGTAAGCGCATATCCGTCAATATTCAAGTATTGTGAAGGGGAAGGACTTGACGAAAACTCAGACCGTAAAAACTCATCCACACCCAGGAAGTAATTGCCTTTCAGGCCCAGCAGTCCGCCCTTCACCACTACTTCACCACCTATTGATCCCGACCATTTGGAAATGCCTGGTAATCTTCCGCCCGAAACATCTTTAAAAGCCTGAGTGCCTCCTACTTCTTCCAAGGGTACAGGGGCATTGGCAAAACGCACATACTTACCGTCTGTATAAGCTACTGCTGCGTTAAGTGTGAGGGCACTGAAACGTACATTACCATCCAGCTCTATCCCCTGCACGCGTACTTTTTCGGCATTGGCCAGATAGCCGCGATTTACACCCGGCTCTGGTGTTTGCACCTGTGTCTGGTAATCCCGGATATCCGAACGATAGACCGTCAGATTCAGCACCGAGTTGCCTGTTGGCTTCGTTTTGACACCAAACTCTTTATGGTCCACATACTCCGGTTTCACATTGGCAAGGTCGATCAAAACCTGTCCATTGGCTGTTGGCAGTCCACCCACATTCACCCCAATGGGCTTGTATCCAATGGAGTAGGTTGCGTATGCATTTACATTTTTAGTCGCCTTGTATTGCAGTGACAGCTGACCGGAGAAGTTTCCTTCAGCATAATCCGTGTTGAACGCCTGGTTGGAATACACGCCGGCTTTTAACGCAAGTAGCGCTGCGTCCGTGGTCTGTAATCCGCCATAGGCAACCCGGCTGTAATCAACAACCTTCTTGTCATAGTTGTAACGAACGCCTGGCAGTACATGAAGTTTGTCGGTTATGGCCCAGTCCGCCTGCGCGAATACGGCTAAACTGGTGCTTTTGATCTGGTTGGTTGTTCGTATACCAAAATTGTCAAACAGTCCGGGCGTTTTCCAGTTTGCGTTGGTATTGGTCTGTGCAAACCTCCATTGCGCTGATCCCGCTTCTTCGGTTTGAACCGGATCCGAAGTCAAATCCTGCCAAAGGCCAAATACACCAACAACACCGCTCAATTTAGGGGAAATTTTACCGGAGTACCGTATTTCCTGAGACCACTGGTCATGTTTCGAGTTCCCGGAAGATATTGTAAATACAGGCAATCCGATGTAATCCCGGTCATTCAATGGCACCCATTTCCAGTAACGCCATGCCGAGGTCGACGTAAGGGTTCCTCTGCCAATTTTTATATCTGCATTCACCGAAACACCACCCAGCTGGTTATCGGCCTTGGAAGGCGTATCCAGATCCAGCTTACGTTCGAACGGGCTTTTGTAGGGAATGGTGTACCCCAGGTCAGCTATAATGTTATTGAACTGCCGCAAAGAAGACCTTTTCGTGGTCACAACCCCAGCCACCGGCCATCCGTAGCCCGTAGGCTTTTGATCCGAAATATCACCGATCAGGGTAATGTTTACATTTTCATTCGGCGAGTAGAGCAACTGCCCTCTTACACCGATGTTGTTGATATCATTAATCGGCAACTGCGTGTGTACATTGAAGAAAGTACCGTTGCGTTGCGTGCCGGTAAAGGAGACCCGTGCAGCCAGTTTCTTGCTCAACGGCCCTGTTACCGATGCTTTTGCCTGAATGAAACCCAGGTTACCATAGCTGAGCTCAAAATTCGCACCTGTGGAAAAGCCGGGAGCGCGTGTGGTAATGTTGAAGGCACCTGCCGTTGTGTTTTTGCCAAAAAGTGTCCCCTGTGGCCCACGCAATACCTCCACACGTTCAATGTCGATGAAATCAAGCGCTGTGGCGGCAGGGCGGGCGTAGTACACTCCGTCTACATAAAAGCCTACCCCCGGATCCACGCCATCGTTGGTTAACCCGAAAGTGGAACCTAAGCCACGGATATTGAGGGTAGTGTTACGCGCATTGGATGCATATAACTGTACGGTGGGCACCAGTTCCTTGAGGCGGTTCACATTAAAAGCACCAGCATCCTCAGCCCTTGTTCCACCGATTACAGAGATGGGAATGGGAACGTCCTGAGCGGATTCCTGGCGACGTCTTGACGAAATCACCACGTCATCAAGCTGATTGTCGTTGGGTAAAAGTTTGATTATCACCTTGCTCTCATTGATCAATATTTCCCTTTTGAGGTAACCCACATAAGATACAATGAGCGTAAAGGGTAGTTTTTGACCGGTAATCAGACTAAAATCTCCGTTTACGTCGGTCACATCTCCGTTGGTGGTGCCTTTGATCGTGATCGTTGCTCCAATCAACGGTTCATTGGATCGTTCATCCAACACTTTACCGCTTACGGTGGCATTGACAATGGTATTTTCCTGTGCTGATAAAAACAGAGGTATCAGGATTGCCCCAACAAGCAAGGTGAATTTTAAAAATTGCTTCATTTCAATTGATTTTGTGATGTTTGTTATTCTTACTGTGTATTCTTCGGCTGCCTCTGTCAGAAAAAAAAACCGAAGTGCCTTGGGGGCATCTGAAAGCCCTTTTTTTACAACCTTGGCGCAAATGTACAATTATAGAATATATATAGTATATAGATTTAATAGATTTTTTAAAATTATTTTTCTGACAGAGAATTGTCAAGGTTTCAGGATACCTTCCGGTGTGTGGCGCAGGAATAAAAATATGACTATTTCTTGTTCCGTTCATTTTTCTTAACCTTTTCTCGCTGCATAAATTCGGGCTGAAACAAAAAGCTGCGCCATACCCGTTGCATTCTACCCTAAACAAAACGAAATTGCCTTTGAGGAAAGAACCAAACCAGTTGTAATATGAAAATTGGACTAGCTGCCGACCATGGCGGATACGAATTGAAAAATGTGATGCGCGATTTTCTGATCGCCAGGGGGCATCACATCACCGATTTTGGCGCGTACGCGTTGAACAACCAGGACGACTATCCCGACTTTGTGATTCCACTGGCCAAAATGCTGGCAGAAAAACAGCTGGACCGAGGCATAGCCATTTGCGGAAGTGGTGTAGGCGTATCCGTTGCAGCAAACAAGGTACCCGGTATACGCGCCGCGCTGATCAACGATCACTTCTCCGCGCATCAGGGTGTAGAAGACGACGACCTGAATATGCTATGCCTGGGCGGACGTGTCACAGGTTCCGAAGCAGCCAAGGAACTGGTGATTGCATTTCTGGAAGCGAGGTTTACTGCTGAAGAAAGGCATGTGAGAAGGCTTGGGAAGGTGAAGGCGCTGGAGATGGGTGGCTCTGAGCTTGCAGAATAAACTGAACGGTTCAATGCGCCTTAATCTGTAAAAAAAATGGGCGTTAATCTAATTTTTATCAGACGCAAGCGATACAGACTGCGGAAACATTTCTTTTAATGATTATATTTTTAGCTTACATAGTGTAGATATATACAAAAGGTACGACATATCTTTCATATATTACAATGTTATTAGCCATTTTAATACGACCAGAAATTGAATGAGATTTTCTAATAAAGCATATAAGTACCTTGTCAAATTATCACGAGATAAGGAGTTTGTAATTTCAGAAAGACAACTCATAGTAGATTACTTGAAAAGTCAAAACATTCAACCATTTGACAAAATAGTTGAATTTCAAATGGACTTTTCGGGACTTCAGTTGACAGTAACTAATAAGCCGAGTTCGACTTTTAACGCAAGTCTTTTTTCTGTGGCAGACATAAACCATAATGAACCGATTGGCACCATAGAAATTGAAGGGCGATTATATTTTTATTGCGGCGACCATAGGACTGCTCAGTTATGGTTCGTGGTTAGTGAAAACGGGCAAATTGGCACATACGACAATAATGATGAAAAGGTAAATTTAATTGCTTCATCGTTTGACAAATTTATCGAGACTTATGCATTTGAAGATTTATTAGGGAAAAACAAAAAATATGAACATCCCTATTATTACGATTTAATAGACAATGATAGTTTTGAAATGCTTGTAACAGATTACTTTCATCACGACAAAGCAAGTGACAAATATAATAAATGGTTATCAAATGACAACCTCATAATTCATAAAGGGACTTGGTATGACAAACCAGCATTTACTATTCATGTGTATGGTGACGACAACGAACAATGCGAAACATTTATTAAAATGCTTAAAGAAGAAAAAATAGTTTCGTGACAAGGAAAACGGCTTTTAACACGGGTTTGGGAAAAGTGGCGATTCAGTACTCCGCAGACACAATTGTGGTTAATCAAAGTTTAGTTCTCCGCATCAACATTTGTGGTGAAAATCGCCACCTTCGTCAAGCCCGAAAACGTTGGTGGTTATATTAAGACGACAACGAAAATGATTGAGATTTATCCAAATCCCTGGGACTTTCACAATACTGACAAGAAACTTGTTTCAGCAGGCCATTATCATAAAGTTGTGTATTACGACCTAAACGAAATTGCAATGGGAGCTCCAATCGGTGGACAATGTTTCTTAGAAACTGCTGACAATAAGAAATTTAAAATACACGACTGGTGTGGCGGACCTGCTGCTTGGGAAACAGACGGACAATTGGCAGCAATTCCTATCTGGACACGAAAATTTTTAAAAGGAACTGTTCAACAAATCGGTGTTTTGGACACAAGGAATATGGAACTTAAAATATTTAGAAAGACATTCAGAGTTCTTGACATTCGCTCCTTTGACAGAACGACTATCTATGGATACGATAGCCCGATTCACAATACCGAAACCGTAACTTTTGACACCAAAAAAGAAAAAATTGAGACGTTAATTAAACTGGCGCAATGAAAAATAAAGCAGGTAACAGGCGTTTGGCAAAAAAGCGGGTTCAGTGCTCAGCTGAAGCTATGTGCGTCGTCTCAAGTTCAGTGCTGGCAGACAGTTTAGTACTTCGAAATCCGCTTCTTCGCCAAGCGCCAAAACGTTAGTGGCAAATTTAAAAGACACGATAATCAATGAAAATAGATAAAATTAAAATTGTGTTTGCTCTTTTATTCTTATGTTTTAGAACATCTTTTGGACAGAGTGAAATGAATCAAACTTGTGACTGTTACAAAATAAAGTTTGTCCTGAAAAACAGTTCAGCAGCCGACTCGACAATACATCCAGTTTTTCAAAAACATGGGTTTCAATTGATTGAAAACGGTGGCTATGACTTTGTAATTAATGGAAAGAAATATTTTCAATCATTTTTATTAAGTATAGACAATTCAAGTTTTAGTATATCGCAAAACTGGACATTTGAAAATGGTAAGCTATACACAGCCGACACTTTAAACTTTTCCGCCACCGATAAAATTGAGGTTCGCTTAGTGACGATAGACAAAGGTGTAGGTGGACTTCCATTTAAAGTAGGTAAAGACTATGATGTTAGTTTTGTTAAATCCGACAAAATGTGCAAAATGAAATATGCCAACATTGACTCAAATCATGAGTTTGACGGGCTATTTTACTTTACAAGCTATGGTTGGAAGAAAATGAAAATGAAAAAAGGTAAACCGTTCCTTTGCGAAGCAACTGGACAATATCAACTCAGAAGGAGGTGAGAAAATCTGCAACTAACAAATTGAGCTTAAGAGCGTGTTTGGGATTTGAGAAATATGAGGATCGTATCATCTTTGTGGTGACGAAACCTTAAAGAGTTGATTAAACAGTACAGTAGACTGACCGACCCTCAATGGGTAGCAATATCGGTATTTTTAGATACAAAACGTAAACGAAGGATTGATTTACGAGATGTCATGGATGCGATTTTTTATATTTTGAGAACTGGTTGCCAATGGAGAAATTTACCTGATAGCTATCCTCACTGGCAGGCTGTATTTTGGTACTTTTCAAAATGGAAGAAGACAAATATCTTCGAGGAAATTAATATAATTCTCAACAAACAAGATAGAAAGAATAGCGGTAGAGATGAAAATCCTGCTATATTTAGTATTGACAGCCAATCAGTTAAACTATCTCGTATGATTTGGGAAGACCGTGGCGTAGACGCACACAAGAAAGTAAACGGGCGAAAAAGACAACTTCTTGTTGACAGTGGTGGCAGGCTTTGGTTTGCCAGGGTTCATGCTGCAAACCTACATGATGGTGCCGCTGCATTAGGCTTTATGGCAGATATTATTTGCCAAAACGAACGCTTGGTTAAGATTTATGGTGACCAGGCATATGCAGGAGTATTTGCAGACGAGATTGAAAAACATAAGATCAAATTTGAAAAAGCCGCCAAGCCAGAATCAACCAAAGGCTTTGTACCAGTTGCTAAACGATGGGTGGTCGAAAGAACAATTGCCTGGTCAAATTTCTGCAGAAGAATTGTCAAAGATTATGAATATACTACCTCTTCCAGTACAGGATGGTTGTATTTGGCAAATATTCAGATCATGTTGCAACGAGTTCACCCAATTTGCCAAACTTAATTCCCAAACACGCTCTAAACCCAACGTAATTTACGGAGTTGCGCTTAAAGATGGCTTGCCCAGGGAATTTTGGCAGTTAGCCTTGTGTGGTCAAGTACGACGAAACTATTTCAGTCCGCCGATAAACTAGCCCAAATGTGGCCCTGGACGGCAGAAAACGCTGCGCTGGTGAAATTGACAGGAGTATTGGATTTATTGGCTGGGATGGGATTGATATTACCTAGCTTACTTCGCATTCAACCCAAACTGACAGTATATACCGCTTACGGAACCATGGCACTCATGGTTGCCGCAAGCGTTTTTCACATAACCAGAGGGGAAACCTCTCAGATCGGGATCAACATTTTCTTTGCCATAATTGCCGCTTTCATTGCCTGGGGACGGCAGGAACCAGAAACGTAACGCTGCAAACCGCTGAGCTACCTAATATTCAAGCCTCACCCGCGCCTCACCTTTAAACCCATCCACGGTTACCAGTTCCGTTTTCGGATCGAAGGTCCCGCCAGTCACTTTGACCGGCAACTTATTCTGAGGATGTGGAACCCGGATCAGCAATTTCTCCGGTTTCCGGTCAGTTGTACTGGATACAGTTGCTTCGATAAAACCAAGTTCAAGATGTGACTGGATTCTGGCATCGATGGGCCCAAAATAGCTTTGGACATTTTCCAGTACTATTTCCTTACCGTCTTCCATCCAGGTTCTGGGGATTGTGCCAAAGAGTTTCAACGCCGCCCCGTCCTCCATGTACAACATCCAACGGGTCTCCATCAGAAACCATGCTTCCTCATGGGTTTTATGGGCGCTCACTCTGAAAAGATGTTCCCAAAAAGTATAGGTTTCACGGTCGGCGTGCGCAGCGAAAGTGTTGTAATAAGTACTCAGGAAAGGCTTGGTCATGCCCAGTTTGGCCTGCATCCAGTTGTGCCGGCTGTAATACGGCTGGCTGAAGGCTGCGTTGCCCTGGTAAAAAAGCTCACTGTTGTAATCCAGCAACGTTTTTGCGGCCGGTTCAGTCACATCCAGCACTTCACAAAAAACCAGATACATCGGGCCGAGCATCGCATCCGACACACCAAAAGTACCATGGGACCAGAAGCTTTCCTCTTTCAGATAAAGTGCACGCAATCCCACGGTTTCCGTCCACGGGGGAGCGGTGGGGCTCCACGTGCCATCCCCTAATGGTACCACAGGTGAGAGCGCCATGGTATTAAAAAACGACTCCCGGATATCCTGTTTCCATGCCTGTGCTTCGTTTCTCACACGGGCTGCTTCCGCTGGATTTGTATGGTCCAGAATTTCAGCTACGCGCACCAACCCAAGATAGGCGTAGCCATTCAGCATAAACTGATGAAAATGATCTTCCGGGTCGGCTACCTTGCCATCAATCATCCCGAATCCCCTACCCTTCAATTCAGGCCGTTTGTTTTTGTTACGCCACGCAAAGAGATAATCGCAGGACTTGATCAATTTAGTCTGTACTTCGTTCGCCCAGGACAGGTCTTTTGTATACCGGAAATATTCACCCATGCTCCACAGTGCCGCACCGGTTTCGACCATGTATCCGCCAAAGTTTTGAATAAACCCGTCTTCGTGCTGCTTGTCGAGGAAATAGTTGAGCGATCGTTTGGCTACATCATTCAACCCCATCGACGCATAATACTGAATGATGGGTGCACTTTCTGTACCAATGGGAGAATACACCCCGATGCTCGGCGCGAGGGTTCCGTTAGGCTCATTGCCATAGGTGATCAGATCCAGATGCAGCAAACCCGCCTGAATCATTTCATCAATTCGTTTTTCAGGCACGCTGATCTTTGCGGCGTTTTTCAGCTTACCCGCCCAGAATGACTTGCTCTCGTTTATTCTCTCTGCATAAGAAACGCCGGCAAGTTTGTGCGCGCGCTCAGCAGGTAGCGGACTATGTGGGAGAAAAAACTCAAAAACTGCGGTTTCCCCGGGTTTCAACAAGATGGCCATTTCCTCATTGGCGAGGGGTTTACCGTTCAATGCGGAAATACAAAAAACCTTTCCGTCGGGGAAAATGGAAAACCCCGTTTTGGCATCAAAAGTATATGGAAACTTGTGCCACCAGCCTGTCCCCGGGCGGGCTGTCTTTATCCAGGCGTACCGTGGCACCGACCCGGTGTTACGTATCTCGGATTTGAAAAACAAAACCGTTTCTTCATCCGTATCCAACGCAGCCGGTGTTCTTGTTTTCAGCGCCTCGCCCTGCTCTTTGGTAAACATGTGCCCCCCACTGAAACTATCCGCCACCAGAAAATCAGTCCCTTTCAATGCGGTAATGGCCGACTTCTCCAGTGCTGCGAACATGGTTGAGTGATAGACAATGTCGTCGTCTGTCAGTTCAGAATGCAGAATAGGCATCACACCCTGTTCCAGCCTTCTTTTCACATTCTCCTGAACACCCACTCCCCTGCCCATGGAATAGAGGTAATTAGCCGCCTCATTTTTCATCTGAGGCAGTTTCAACGACGACGATGATCGCTTGGGGGCAATCATATTGGCTTCACCTTTAGCTGCATCCGTCAGACTTTCCGAAATTTCAAATAGCCTGAAATCCCTGCTGACACCCAGCCATGTAGGTACGGACATCTTTTTCACCTTGTCCGCAACCGCGGAAAACGAAACTTCCGGTTCTGTTTCGATACGCTGAATTTTAGTCCGTAATTTCTGATTAAGAACAGCTTGTTCAACTTCTGCGAATGACCTTGGGTCACTTTCCGATAATACAATTACACCATATTGGGGCAGGTAAATGGGGTACTCCAAATGCACATCACGGGTAAAAAACGAAAACGGATGAGCTGCAGTCTGAACAGAAATGATGGTGGCATTAGGACCAGGCTGGTCTTTAACCCCCTCGACCAGAATACTGATACGATTGTTATCACCAGCCGAAAAAGTGAAACTGCTCCCCTTTACTTTTCCCTTTCCCTTTACGATTTCCACTTTCTGAATATTTCCATGCTGTACCTGAATCGTGCCTGAGGGCATGCCGGACTTCCATTCGACAAATATTCTTTTACCCGTAGGCTGGCCGGATAATGACCTGGTACAAATGGCTAAAACAAAAAAGAAAATCAGGCAGCTTTTGGTTCGGGTCATAGGAAAGTGATGGATTTCGTTGTATACCGTACTCCATTCGACAGGATTGGACTATTAAATCAAAAAGCAGCAGCCATTCCAGTTCTCCCGTTCACTCCGTCAATTAACACGCTTCACTCCCTCCTATGTTACGGTCGGTTCTTCTTCAGAAATAAACAAATGGTGAAACGGGTTAATCAAGGTAGCTAAACAAATTAGTCCACAATCATAAATCCGATTACTATGAAATCTTTAAAAAAATTAGTCACACTCAATAAGTATTTGCTGGCAGCTGGTCTTGCAGCAACTTTTGTTTCTTGCAAAGATGATGATGACATGCCCGGCACGCCGGCAGTCGGAAACATTGCCGCCGTGGCTTCTGGCGATGCTCAATTTTCCACTCTGGTTGCAGCACTGACCAAGGCTGAACTCGTTACCACACTACAGGGAGCAGGTCCCTTCACAGTATTTGCGCCCAACAATGCCGCATTTACCAAAGCGGGTATCACCAGTCTGAACACATTGACCAAAGAAGCACTGACTCCCATTTTGACTTCCCACGTGGTGAGCGGAGAGGTGAAAGCAGCCGATGTAAAAAGCGGGGTTGCCAAAACGGTCAATGCCAATAATGACATTTACCTGTCAAAAAACGCTGATGGTGTTTTTATAAACGGTAATATCAAAGTGATTGCCACGGATGTGGATGCATCAAATGGTGTGATTCACGTGATAGACAACGTGATTGTCCCCCCTTCAAAATCTCTTGTTGAGGTAGCACAGGGCAATGCTGATTTCACCGAATTGGTTTCACTTGTATTAGCGGCTGATCCTGCGGTGGCTACGGCACTTTCTGCCGCTTCTGCAACAGGGTTGACTGTATTTGCTCCCACCAATGCAGCGTTCACAGAGTTGTATAAAACAACCCCGAAGGCAACCTTAACTGCTCCTGCCAACAGAACCTTGCTGACTAATGTACTGCTTTATCATGTAGTTCCCGGCCGTGTATTCTCCACTGACCTTCCCAATGTAACAGGCGAGGTAGCTACGGCCAACCCAAGTGGTAAGGTAACTTTCAACCTTTCCGGAGGTGCGAAGGTAATCGGGAAAACAAGTGGGAACTCCAACATTACTGCTGCCAATATACTGGCCACCAACGGGGTGATACATGTCATTGACAAAGTCCTGATGCCCTAATTTTATTGACTCGGAACATTGGTAAACCCTATGATTTTAGGTAGTTTACCAATGTTTGTCATTTCATCCCAAAGTCACCATGTTCTCCATCAGATATCGGTATTTGTTTATGATTCTGCTCGGAGGGTATTCTTTTCTGAATACCCTTCTGGTAGAATCTTTTGAGCATTATCCGATCATCACGCCAAAGCCGGTAATCCTGCTGCTTTTTATTATCTTGACGATTGCGATTTGGGAAGGCAACCGGCTACTCGATAATTTTCTGGCCAGGCTTGACATTAAATCATTTTGGAAAAGGATCAGCTATGGTTTTGGAGCCAGCGTGGTGGCCGTTTTCTTTACAACGCTGATCCTGGGTGGTATTACTTCGTATTTCACCATATCACACCACTGGAGGGATTGGATTCTTCCCATGAAACTGCTCCTGATGTTCTGTTTTCGGGTCAATCTGTTTCTCAACACGATCAATATCATATTTCTCTATCACCAACAACTCGAGAAAAGTAATCAGGAAATAGAAAACCATAAGAGAATAAGTAGTCAGGCTCAGCTTCAGGCGCTTAAAAATCAGGTCAATCCCCATTTTCTATTCAATAATCTGAGTGTACTAAGCGCACTGATTCCACTGGATGCGAACACCTCGGTGGAGTTCGTAAGACAATTTTCCAATGTTTACAGATATGTACTCAAGAGCCCCGACAAGGAGATTATTGAACTAAAAGAGGAATTAAATTTCATCGAATCCTATCTTTATCTGTTAAAAACCCGGTTTGAGTCGGGCCTGGTAACCACCATCCATGTGAATAAAGATTGCCAATCAGCCTATATCGTACCTGTGTCGTTACAGATGCTCGTTGAAAATGCAGTTAAACACAATGTCATCGGCAAAAACAAACCATTGCACGTGGAGATTATCTGTCTGGACAACGAAACGATTACGGTCAGAAACAATCTTCAGCGCAAAGAGACCCGGGACCAGGAGTCGACCGGTTTGGGACTGAACAACATTGCCCAGAGATATATATTCCTTGGGCATCATGGCCTGGAAGTCAAACAAACGGATCAGCAGTTTAGTGTAACCATACCTTTGATAAGACCTACACACGCTTCTTTTTTTGAACCATGAATTTTACTCATTTAATATATAGAAGGTAAACCATGAGAGTTCTTATACTGGAAGATGAAGCCCTCTCTGCCAAAAGAGCTTCGCAACTCCTGCAGGAATTTGATCCGACCATTGAAGTAGCAGATATACTGGAATCAATAGAAGAAGGCGTATCCTGGCTGAGTAAAAATCCGGAGCCGGACTTGCTTTTGCTGGATATTCATTTATCCGATGGACTTTGCTTCCGTATTTTCGAGCGAATTACAGTGAACAGCCCAGTCATTTTCACCACTGCTTATGACCAATACGCTTTGCAGGCCTTTAAGGTTAACAGCATCGATTACCTGCTGAAACCCCTGGATAAGACGGAACTTCAAAACGCACTGATCAAATATCGGAATCTGAATGCAGCACGTGGCGGTATCTCGCTAGCCGATATCCGAAAAATTGAAGAAAATATGCTGTCATTCAGCAAAAAATACAAACACCGGTTTTTGGTCAAGTATGCCGACACCATACTTTATAAAAACATAGAGGAGGTGGCCTATTTTTATGCAGACGACAAGGTGGTCTTTCTGGTAACTTTGGAAGGACGTAAATATTTGATCGATTATAACCTGGAAAGCCTGGAAGAACTTCTTGATCCGCACCTTTTTTTCAGGATCAACCGAAAAATTATCGCCCGCATTCAATCCATTCAGAAAGTAAAAACGCTGCTTTCGAGCCGCCTTCAGGTATTTCTTAAACCTGCATTTGAACAAAATACTTTTGTAAGTCGGGAAAGAAGCCCCGACTTCAAAATATGGCTGGACAACTGATTCTCAGACAAAATAATCCCTTTTCACAAAAATGAAAAATACGTTTACACTCACAATACTTTTTGTCCTGTACCTTACCATCGTCTCTTTTGGCCAAAAAAAGACACACGTAAGGGTTTTGCTTAAAAATGGTTCTGTTATAAGAGGTAATATACTTGAACCGGGGCCTCCTGTTAAACTGGAAATGTTTGATAGAAGTATCCTTACCTTCCTGGCGGATGAAGTGGACAAAGTAGAAATTGAAAAGTATGTAAATCCTGGTATTCGCTACAAGGAGAAAGGTTTTGTACACTACACCGAGCTCGGTCCGCTAGCGATGAGCAACAGGGCTTCCAATGGTGTAACCACCTCGGCGTTTTCCTTTCAAACCACAAATGGATATAAATTTAACCAATGGCTTTATACTGGGCTTGGCGTTGGAGCCGATTTATATGCCGTTCAAACATTCGTCCCGATAGTCCTTAGTGTACGGGGTGACTTTACGCGGAAGGGCGACAAAATACCTTTTTACTTTATCGAAGGTGGGTATGGATTCAATGCCACGTCCAATGATGTGGACAGCGTGCGCTTTGGCGGAGGGCCAACCGTAGCAGCCGGAATCGGTCTGAAAATACTTTTCAGCAGCAACACCGGTTTTACCATCTCGGCAGGATACCGCTTTCAACGATCTTCCGTACAACAGCTGAATATTGAAAAAAAAGAAGACTTTAACCGTTTGACGTTGAGGGCTGGTTTCTCATTCTGAGTATATTACAAAAGTAATAGGATGATCCAAAACAAGCGGCTTACCCATATAATGACAGGTGGAGAATAAGGAGCGATACGGCTAGAACAAGATCACGGACTGTTTCAATGAGCACCTCAAAGCGTTTATTGCTTGACAAACCTCTTTTCGAAAGCAATTAGGAATTTTTAAAATATATTGGTTAATGAATTATAAAGGAAAGAATATCCTGGTTGTTGGTGGAAGTTCAGGGATTGGTTTATCCCTGGTTAAACTTTTACACCAGAACGACGCAGTAGTGTATGTGATTTCGCGATCCGGGACTGTTGATTTGCCGGAGGGTGTTAAATACCTGGCAGCCGACATAACCGGAGACCTTGAGTCGATACCCGCATTTTTGCCGGAAAAGCTGCATGGATTGGTCTACTCGGTGGGGAGTATCAACCTGAAACCCTTCAACAGGCTGTCGGCAGACGACTTTTTAAACGATTACCGTGTCAATGTCCTGGGGGCAGCCCGGATTATCCAACAATCACTCAAGCCCCTAAAAAATGCGGCAGGTGCATCTGTTGTTCTGATCAGTTCTGTGGCTGCTACAACCGGACTGCCTTACCATGCCAGTGTATCCGCAGCGAAGGGCGGCTTGGAAGGTCTTGCCCTGGCATTGGCAGCTGAATTGGCAGTGCAACAAATACGGGTGAACGTAGTGGCCCCATCCTTGACAGATACGCCGATGGCTCAAAACCTGCTCAGCACACAGGAAAAACGTGAAGCATCCGCAAAAAGGCACCCCCTGGCCCGATACGGACAACCGGAAGACATCAGCCAAATGATCGCTTTTTTGCTTTCTGAGGGTAGTAGCTGGATGACAGGCCAGGTTATTGGCATTGATGGGGGATTGGGTAAATTAAAAACTGTTTAACATGGTAAATATCAAAAGTGCTCAGATTGCTGCGTTAGAAAAACATTACAGGATCAGTCTGATCAACAGTTTAGTTGGATTTAAATCATTAAATCTTTTAGGCACAATGAATAGCGCCGGGGTTACCAATCTGTCTTTGATCAGCTCTGCCTTTCATCTGGGCGCCAATCCCCCACTACTGGGCATGGTGATAAGACCGGAGCGTGAACATAACGACACACTCAAAAATATCCGGGCAACGGGCCAGTATACCCTGAATAATGTATTACCCGCATGGTACAAGAAGGCGCATCAAACCAGTGCGAGCTACCCTTCGGGCAGATCCGAATTTGAAACCTGCGGGTTTGACGAACAGTATATCCAGGGCTTTGAAGCACCTTTTGTACGGCAATCCAGCATCCGGATCGGCTTAGTACTGCGCGAAATCATCGATATGAAAATCAACGGAACCACTATTGTCGTCGGTGAGATTGTGGAAATACTTACCGATGACAACCTGATAGGCCCGGACGGTACAGTGGCTCATGTAAAAGCAGAAACCATGACTGTGGCGGGGTTGGATGCCTATTTTCTGCCACAATCCGTGGGACGGCTGTCTTACGCCAAACCGGGGACTGAGCCAAGGGAGCTTTCAGAACCCAATTAAAACGTTCTCCATGGAGCTTAATAAAACAGATGTAATCATTGTAGGTGCGGGGTTGGCTGGCCTTACGGCTGCAAAAGTGCTGAAAGCAGCGGGAAAATCGATTAGAATCCTGGAAGCATCTGATCAGGTGGGTGGCAGGGTGCGGACAGATTCTGTGGACGGCTTCCTACTTGACCGTGGCTTTCAGGTACTGCTCACCGCCTATCCAGAAACCCAAAACTTTCTGGATTACAATGCCCTGGATCTCCGCCGGTTTGATCCTGGCGCGCTGATATTGAACGACAAAGGAACAACAAGGATTGGTGACCCCTTGAGACAGCCCGGCACTTTGATCAGCACGTTGTGCTCGCCAGCGGGTACGTTTGGTGATAAAATGAGAATGCTGGGGCTAAAAGCAAAGCTTGCCGGCAAAAGTATCGACGAGATTTTTTCGGATAAAGAAACCAGCACATGGACCTATCTTAAAAATACCGGGTTCAGCGACCGTATACTAAGTCAGTTTTTCAAACCGTTTATGACGGGTATTTTTCTGGAAGACAAGCTGGACACTTCAAGCCGGATGTTTGAGTTTGTGTTTAAAATGTTTGGTGAGGGCGATGCGGCCGTTCCAGCCAAAGGTATGGGCATGATTCCGTTACAATTAGCCCGGGACTTGGCTGTTGATGAAATTGTTTTTCACCAGGAGGTTACAGAAATTGATGACCACAAGGTAAGGACAGTTTCCGGCTCGGTCTACGAGGCAGGCTCTGTGCTCATAGCTACAGATCAGCCGCATTTGCCCAAACCATTTCAGCAGACTGTAAAATCAGGGCATTCGGTTACCAACATTTATTTTACCTCGAATACCAAACCATTCAAACAACCTTTAATTGCTTTGAATAGCCGACCCGGAGCATTAGTCAACAATATGGCTGTGATGAATCAGATCTCACCTGATTATTCCCAAAATGGAGACTCCCTAATTTCCCTTTCGCTGATCGGAAATCATTCAGGCATCGACGGCACTGCGCTTGTAGAACAGGCTTCACAGGAAATGCAACGCTGGTTCCCAGAGGCAATCGACTGGAAACATCTCAAAACCTATCACATTCCCTACGCGCTGCCCAATGACGACAAGGTAACCAATGAGCCGGATCCTCAGGTGAAAAAGTGGAGTCCTCACTGTTTTGTATGTGGGGATTACCTGATGAATGGGTCGATCAACGCTGCGATGAAAAGCGGGAGACTGGCAGCTGAAGCAATATTAGCCACTACCTGATCAAGGGATGATCCGGAAAAATTTGCTGACAAACTTAACCCTATAAATCATAGCCAGATCGGGTTTGCCGATGATTTGTTCTTTTATGATTTGCTCAAAAAACCGGATTAAAAAATCAGATAACTCGCGAAACGACGGCAGATTACCCTGATTCCATGAGGGCGCTATTCAAGACTTTGAAACGAAATAATCAATCGTTGGAAAAGGGCAGAAACAGTTGCGTTAACAGCGTAGTTTACTCCACCACATGCCCTACAAACTGAGCCGTGTTATTCAGAATTTTCCCTCCTCGGCGAAAGCCCAAAGCACAAGGTTCATCCACAATAAAGACTCCGGCCTGATAAGATTTCCCTTCGCTGTCGGTGGGGAAAGTAACATATTCCTGATAAATCCTGGGCTGATCGCCATATTCTCCTTCCTCCGCCTCTAGTTGCTCGCCGCCCTTTTCATGAATGGTGACATTGGCTCCTTCACGGCCAAACAGCACTTTACTCACCGACCTTTTGTTTGAGATTGCATAGCGTTCGGTTTGCAGGAGCAACGGATGATAAGGATACAGATCCCACAGCACCTTCAGGATGTATTTGGATTGGAAAAGTAAAGTGTAAGCAGGATTGAGAATCACCGCTTTGCGATTTTTCACAATGGTGGTAAGCATGGTTGCCAATTCGGGCTCGTCGTTACCAATGTATTCCCAGGGAATGAGCTTAAACCAGAAGTCAAAGCGAACAAAATTCCCGGTCTCAGGCTCCTGTTTGAAAATGCCTTCCCCGTCCGAGAATTCAACGTTTTCAATCGACGCGAAGTCTACTTCAAATCCAGCTTCTTTGGCCGCCTCTGCAAGCACAGCTACATTGGCATCATCTTCCGGATAACCCGGCATGGTCGTAAAGAGGATAGATGCTGTCAAATCACTGTTTTCTTCTTTAATATAGCGAAACTGCCCCACCAGGGTTTCATACAGCGTGTTGAACTGATTAGACTCGTCCAGTCCATTCATGCGTAAATGAGCCCACTGCACAATAGCTGTTTCGGGGATGCAGGTTGCGGTGTCGGCGTTGAATTCTATAAGCTTGATGGCCTCTCCGTCCGTACCACCCGCCAGATCGAAACGGCCATAAAGGTGCACCTGCCGGTCATCCTCCCAGGAAAGCCTGATCAGTTCGATAAGATTATCAGGAATCCCCATTTCCTTAAACAGAAGATGGTCGATTGCATACTGGCCCGCTTCCACAAACATATCGTAAAGTGTGGTGGCGGCATCGTAATACTGATTGGCCTCCTCCTCTGTTATAACAACCACATCATTTACTACATAAGGTACCGTATCCGTACCCAGCATCCAGTTCCAGCCGAGCTTTTGAAGATCTTTCTCAGGATGCTCAGGTAATTTTTTTAGATCAACCATATTTTTTTTTAATCAAGAATTAAAAATCCAGGGCGGCGGTACAATTAAGAGCTATCTACTCAATTCCTAATTCTTCATTCATAATTAATATTACCCTCCACTCCTACCCGCAGACCGACTAAAAAAGCCGCTTCGGCCTCCCTTTGGGCGCGTATTTACAACACGGGTCGAACGCGACGCGTTCACATCCTGAACCACACTCTGAGACTTACTATACGCCCCCGGGCTATTGTAAAATCCGCGGGCCGCACCCTGATTCCGGTAGTTATTCATATATCCGTTGCCCGAGTTCCGTCCAAGCATGTAACCCATTCCGCCATAGAGTAACATGGTAGACAAGCCGCTATGGTGACCAACGCGAGACTCATCTTTACGGATATCCTCGTCGATCAGCGCTTTTGCAGCTGTTGCACTTAAAGAATCGGTATGTCCATCCAGATAGGTTACGATGGCCATCGATTTTCCGGCACCAACGCTTTCTTCATCCATAATCTTAAACTCACCCGGCTTCACTTCTTTTATGTGAGACTTAATGCCCTTTTCATACGTCGTTTCTTCATAACTGTAGTCCGCTTCGTCGTCATTGGATCCGCAACTCTGTACAAATAGTCCGCCAGAAAAAAGTGTCATTGCCAATGCACTGCTTATACTGATATCCTTCACCCGTTTGATGAAAGAGCCTTTTCTTAATTGTGTCATATTCTGCACGGTTTTAATCAAAGAATAACTCAAAAGTACGGCATTCTGTCCCCGAAGTAAAGCCTGTTGAGGGTGAATGGTTAAATACTACAATGATATCCGCAGGAATTCAGATAAATGGTGAGCTGAAAACTGTTAAATTTCAAAGCCATCATCAAACCGTTCTTCAGGTTTAATGATGGCTTTTGTAAAAATGGCTGATTACCGATTCACCCTTACTCGCAAGGCCCGGCCTACACCTTTTTAGAAATCTTGTTCAATGCATCCACAAACCTGTCCAGATCTTTTAAGCTGGTGTACACATGCGGTGTTACCCGAACACAATTCACCCCTTCATAAGTCATCCCCACCGTGTGGATCCTGAAGTCATTAAACAATTTACTATCCAGTTCCGAAGGCTTCATACCGTCAATGCTTACGCCGGCGATGGCGCAGGAATACTCTGGTTTCAGGGAAGTATGGATTTTCACACCCGGGATCTGCAGTGCTTTTTCAGCCCAGTATTTTTTCAAAAAATGCACCCGTTCCTGCTTGCGCCTGGTGCCTATGCCTTCCTGAAAATTAATAGCCTCCCCGATAGCCTGTTCGATACAAAAGCTACGGGTACCCAGGGTCTCAAATTTGCGGATATCGGCACTGGTAGGCTCGTGATTGCAGACCAGTGGCCATATTTTGGCAATCTTGTCCTTTTTCACCCACATCATACCACTTCCCACCGGAGCACTCAAAAACTTGTGCAGACTTGTACCAAAATAGTCGCATTCAAGATCTGGTATTTTATAATCGAGCAGTGCAAAAGAATGTGCGCCATCCACGATCACCTCAATTCCACGCTTGTGCGCCATTTGGCTTATTTTTTTTACTGGCATAATCTGGCCTATCCAGTTCACGATGTGGGTAACATGGATAAGCTTAGTTTTGGGCGTAATGGCATCTTCGTACGCCTTTACGATCTGGTCGTCATTTTCAATCGGAAAATCAAAGGAAAGCTGTTTGTATACAATGCCGTCGCGTAATTGACGCTGTTTCCAGGCATTCATCATATTGGGATAGTCATATATCATTCCGATCACCTCATCGCCCTTCTCCATGGGCAATCCAAAAATGACGGTATTCAAAGCCTCTGTGGCATTACGATTAATCGCTACTTCTTCCGGATCACACCCCCCAAGCCCGGCCAGTCGCTTACGCAGAGGCTCACGCCCCTTGTCAATGACCCGCCACATATGGTAAGATGGCCCTTGCGCAGCCTGCCGGTTATACTTTTCCAGCGCATCCTGCACCACAATCGGTGATGGAGACACGCCACCGTTATTAAGGATCAGCACTTCACTTTTGCTGGCCGAGTAGGCATTCTGAATCACGGACCAATAATCTTCATTTTGAGCACTATCCGGATTCCAGGCCTGCTCAGCTTCCAGAAAAGAAGCCGCGTGCATCTGGTTAAACAGGCTGTTTACGCCAAAGGCACCCAAACCCAGGGCGGTACTTTTCCTTAAAAAGTTTCTACGATTGTTCATTTTTCAGACGGTATAGGAATATGATAGAGTAATTCTTCACAACGGCATGGCCGCATTTATTTCAAACAGTATACAAATCTTTGAATTCATCATGGATCTGTCAATCAAAGGAATCTACACATAAAGTGTCGATGAAATATCTTATTTTTATAATTCGCCTGTTGCACTCAGTCTTCATCTTTCACAGTCGCCCTCATGAGCCAATCAATCGGATTGGCCGGTTCCGGGAGATTTTCGGCATTTAGCCTCAAAAACATCAGATGCAAATGTGTTGGTGAACGCTTTTTATACGCATTAAAGCCAGACCGGCCCATTTCTGAGATTTTATCCCCTGCATTCACCCATTGACCGGGCTGAACGTTAACAATATTATTATGTGCGTAGTAAAAAAGGCCGTCCAGGCAAGGGTCATAGATCCATATCCAGTTTCCCCCGCGAAGCTGACTGTCATACTTCCAACTCGTTTCTGTTGCCAGCACCACACCCGATGTAAATGCCAGGACATCAATGGGGCGCCAGGTTCGGTCATCGATGTTATCACGGTTTTTGTCATGAACAAACAAGTCGTGCGCAGGATGGCTACCCTTCGCTTCCATATCAAAAAGGTCAAAACCTTCGGAATTATAGCCCATTCCTTTTCCTCCAATGGATTCGGCCGGCATATAACATTTAACGGGGTATACAAAGTAAGAAGAATCCATAGTCCGACAGGAATCTGGCCTATACAAAGCCTTGATATCCGTCATTACCGTCCGGAAAGCACTCCGTGCCGAGTCGGGAGAAATGACACATTCCCTTACATCCATTTGAATCTGCCGAAAGATTGTGGAATAAGAAACGATCTTTTCCTCCCGGTTTTCCTCTTTGTCCTTATTTGTCCAGGCCGAAATTGCAACAATCAAAACAATCCCGACAAGTCTTTTCACAGTCATTACTACCGATTCTTTGGTCATGCACGCTTACTCTTTCCTGATTAATGCCCTGTTTTCGGATGGGAACCAAACGCCCTTCCTAAAAATAATAAATTGCAGCAAATGTATTTCTATTACATTAAATATATGCTATAAAATCCTTTAAAGACGCAGAGCCTGCTTACATTCGTAATGTAAAATCGGTTAGGTATCATTTTTTCACGAAACAAAGCAAATTGTGCCGTAAAAAATAGCAGAAACAAATTACAGCATGAATTTTAAAGAAGCTCTTAACAACTAAACGAAAACAAATGCAATATCGTCGATTTGGTCGTAGTGATTGGAAAATCAGCGACATAGGTTATGGCATGTGGGGACTTGCCGGCTGGACGGGCTCTGATCGAAAGGAAACCGACGATTCGTTAAACCTCGCCGTTGAATCGGGGGTCAACTTTTTTGACACCGCCTGGGGATATGCCGAAGGACTTAGTGAAAAGATCCTCGGGGAGCTCATTAAGCGTTACCCCGACAAAAAGCTCTACGCTGCAACAAAGATTCCACCCAAAAACAGGCAATGGCCCTCGAAGCCAGGCTTTGCGCTGAAAGATGTTTTTCCGGCCGATTACATTATCGAGTATGCTGAAAAAAGCCTTTCAAATCTAGGCCTGGAACGGATTGATCTGTTGCAGTTCCATGTGTGGGAAGATGGTTGGGCGCAGGAAGATGAGTGGAAAGAAGCCATCCGGAAATTGACCGCGGAGGGTAAAGTGGATCGTTGGGGAATCAGCGTAAATCGCTGGGAACCGGACAACTGCCTCAGAACGCTTGAAACCGGATTGATAGACGCTGTGCAGGTGATCTATAATATTTTTGATCAGGCTCCGGAAGACAATCTTTTTCCGCTTTGTAAAAAACTGGATATTGGTGTAATCGCCAGGGTGCCTTTTGATGAAGGAACATTAACAGGGACATTTACAAAGGAAACCACTTTCCCGGCCGATGACTGGCGCTCAACTTATTTTGTCCCCGAAAATCTTAATGCCAGCGTGGACCACGCTGAAGCATTACGGCCCATTATTCCAAACGGCATGACCATGCCCGAACTGGCACTACGGTTCATACTCAGTAATCCCGATGTCCATACAACCATTCCCGGCATGCGCAAACTACCTCATGTAAAAAGCAACGTGGCGGTAAGTGATACTGGCGGCCTTTCAGAGGACATTCTGGACAAACTCAAAGAGCACCGCTGGGATCGCGAACCGACTCAATGGTCGCAATAGCGTAAGCAGCACAATCAATACCGGCCGTTGGTAGAGGATGTAACCCGGTAACCAACGGCCGATTTATTTCCTCAGCGATTTAATCTCCACCTTACTATCTCAGGAAAAAATCTTCCTGTCCAGTGAAAACCGTCCTACCCCCGTTAACATAACAGCCACATAGGGAATTAAAAATACCAGCGGATGCTCTTTTTTATCAAAAGGGTCGTCGGCATGAATAATAAAAAAAGCAACCAGCATCGTAAAAATCAGCGGAATCAGGGCCAGACGTGTACCCAATCCCACCAGTACCAGTATTGAACAAAAAAACTCCGCCCCGACTGCCAAAATCAAAGAAAACTCCTCTCCTATGCCAATGGGATCAGCAAAGCTGTGATCACCACTCAGGTATTGCAACAACTTGTCGTAGCCATAACGCATCATAAGTAAGGAAGAGCCTATCCTAAGAATAAGTATGGCCAGATCTGCCCGAAGCGGGAGAACCTGCGGCTTTAAAAACTTTTTTAACATACATTTTAGCTGGTTGATCAATAGGGCAAAACTACACAACAATTTGCGCCATGCATAATTTCAAAAAATTTCGGCACACCATCGCCTCATGTTTTTATTTCCCAATTAATATTTTTAGATTTGTCTAAATATTTATTACAAAATACTGAAATAAATAATTCAACGAATATATGAAACTACCCATACTACTAATATTCAGTTTATTAACCCTACATGCACGTGCCCAATCGTCGCTATCCGGTGTGATAAATCTAAATGGTGAAACGGAACCAGCGTACGGTGCTGCGGTCTACATCATTGAACTAAAGACTGGAACCACAACCGACACACTGGGAAGATTTGCCATCACCAACATTCCATCAGGCAAGTACACGGTCAGAGTAAGCTATGTATCGACCGCAAGCATCACGGAACGGAATGTCCTGATTAACGGGAATACCACCAGGAATTTCACTTTGCAGAGTGATGCGAACGCATTAAACGAGGTCGTTGTGACCGGCACCATGAAGGAGGTCTCCAAACTCGACAGTCCGGTCCCGGTTGATATCATTACTTCAAAATTTATTTATAAGAATCCCGTCGCCAGTATTTTTGAAGGCTTGAGCTATGTAAATGGCATCCGGCCTCAGTTAAACTGTAATGTCTGCAGCACAGGCGATATTCACATCAACGGACTGGAAGGCCCCTATACCATGGTGCTTATCGACGGAATGCCCATGGTGAGCGGATTATCCACCGTATACGGGTTATCAGGAATCCCCAACAGCCTGATCGACCGGGTTGAAATCGTGAAAGGGCCGGCTTCCACCTTGTATGGTTCCGAAGCAGTAGGCGGACTGATTAATATCATCACTAAAAACCCGTCCCGGGCTCCTCTGTTTGCAGCAGACGTTTTCAGCACCTCCTGGCTGGATTACAATGTGGATCTCAGCGTAAAATTTTCGGCAGGAGAAAAGGCAACTTCCTTTCTGGGTGTAAATTACTTCAATTATCAGAATCCGATCGATAATAACCGTGACGGCTTCACCGACCTGACATTACAAAACCGCTTTTCTGTTTTTAACAAATGGTCTTTCACCCGTAAAAACAACAAGCAGGCCAATATCGCGGCGCGGTATTATTACGAGGATCGCTGGGGAGGTCAAATGAACTGGAATAAGTCCTACCGGGGCGGCGATCAGGTTTACGGCGAAAGTATCTACACCAGCCGCTTCGAGCTACTCGGAAGCTATGAATTACCTGTTGCAGAAAAATTGACCCTGCAATATTCGGTAAGCTCCCACAATCAAAATTCGGTATACGGCACCGTACCCTTCCTGGCAGACCAGAAAATTGCTTTTGCCCAGCTTCTCTGGGACAAGGAGATAGGTAAACACAGCCTGCTTTTTGGCTCACCGTTTCGCTTTACATTTTACAATGACAATACGCCTGCTACCAGGCAGGAAAATGGACGAGACACACCCGACAAGACCTATTTACCAGGGATTTTTGTCCAGGACGAAATAACTATGGGTACTCATAAACTGTTGCTTGGTGCCCGATATGACTACAACAGCCGTCATGGTCATATCTTCACCCCGCGCCTTGCTTATAAGGCTAAACTGAACCAGACTGACGTGGTTCGTTTAAATATTGGGCGCGGTTTCCGAATTGTAAATTTATTTACCGAAGACCACGCCGCATTGACAGGATCCAGGCAGGTAATCGTCAGAGAAGCACTCAAGCCCGAACAAAGCTGGAACGTCAATCTCAACTTTGTTAAAAAAATAGTTACCGGAAATTCATTTGTAGGTTTCGATGCATCTGTTTTTTATACGCACTTCACCAATCGCATACTCCCCGATTATGACACCAATCCTAATCAGATCATTTACGATAACCTGAACGGTTATGCAGTTTCCAAAGGCGTGAGCCTTAACCTGGACTTCAACTTCCCCTTTCCTCTGAAAATAATTGCCGGCGGAACTTATATGGAAAACTTCCAGAAAGAGAACGGAATACGGTTCCGGCCGGTGCTCACCGAAAAGATAACGGGAATATGGTCCTTCTCCTATGATTTTCACAATGCCGGCGTTTCGGTCGATTATACTGGCAATTTGTACGGACCCATGCGGTTACCGGTGCTGAGCACCGATGACCCCCGATCGGCCGTGTCACCGGTGTGGTCTCTTCAAAATATTCAGCTGACCAAAAAATTTCGCAACGGAATGGAGGTCTATGGAGGAATCAAAAACCTATTAAATTTTGTACCGCCAGCCAATTCCATAGCCCGATCCAACGATCCGTTTGACAAAAATGTAAAGTTTGATCAGCAGGGAGAAGTAATTGCAACACCCGACAATCCCTACCGTCTGACCTTTGACCCCTCCTATGTTTATGCACCCAACCAGGGTATACGTGGGTTCCTGGGTTTCCGTTACACGATCCGGTAAAATCGTGCTTTAAATCGTTTCAGAAGCTATTTTTCAAACAGAAATATGTGACTATTCGAAGAACATTGAAAATTATTAGCCTGATATTCATTGCATTGAATAATTATTGATTGTATCTTTGATTCGTCAATATAAAAAACACTACAATCATGGCATTATCAAAAACATTCGTAAAAAGTAAATCTCTCTACAAAGTGACGTTTACCGTACCTGCCGAAGCAGCTGTGGAGACTAAAAAGGTTGCACTTGTAGGCGAGTTCAATGGATGGAATCCTGAGGAAGCAGTTGCATTGAAAAAGCAGAAAGACGGATCATTCAAGGCAAGTCTTGAACTGGCCGCAGGTGAATACCAATTCCGTTACATTCTTGATGATGAAAAATGGGAAAACGACTGGGAAGCAGATAAATATGTACCAGCTGGTGTAGATGCAGCTGAGAATTCAGTAGTAGTACTTTAGCTTTTAGCTTTTAGCTTTTAGCTTTTAGCTTTTAGCTTTTAGCTTTTAGCTTTTAGCTTTTAGCTTTTAGCTTTTAGGGAAAATGACCGGCAGATATACATCTACTGGTCATTTTTTGCTTTAGTTTGATCTGGAAAAACGCTACCAATAGCCTGAGAGAACGGGCCATTGGTTAGTTAAAGTTAACAGCTATTCGCTAGAAGCCTGTCGGACTTAGATTTTTAAGTCAAAATCTTTGCGAATTTTACAATTGAATGACCATTTCCTGACAATACTTGACTTTATCACCCATTATATTATGGAAATCTCAATAAAAACCTTAAAAATAGCTTAACTCCGGCACACTCCTAACAGCCCTAAATTGTAAAACTATCACTCTCCACATACGCTTTGATCAAAGCTTCTTCGCCCTCTTTTCCTTGCTTGGAATTTCCGTGTTCCATACCCATAATGAAACTTTTACCTTCTTTCTTGCTGCGATCGTAAATGTATTTGAATACGTTTTTGTAGTTAATTTCACCGGTAGTAGGTTCTTTACGACCAGGTTCGTCACCGATTTGGAAATAGTCGATTTCACTCCAGGTCCTGTCAATATTGTATAACAGCCGGCCTTCATTCTTTTGCATATGATAAATGTCATATAGTATCTTGCAGGATTTACTATTTACACCACGGCAGATTTCATAGGTCTGATCCGAAGTCCTTAAAAACAGATTCGGCGAATCGCTCAGCGGCTCCAGCACCATGACCAATCCATGCGGTTCCAGAATTTCAGCTCCACGGCGTAATGCATCGATGACGTGACCGGTTTGAACGCCAATAGGCAGGTTTCTTTCAAAATCACCAGGAACCACAGTCATCCATTTGGCATTAACCCGTTTAGCCACTTCCACAGCTCTTTTGCAGCCGTTCAGAAATATATCAATATATTCTTTCTTTCCCGCAGCCAGTGTATTCGCCCCGTTTCCTCCTTTGTCTACCACGAAAACACCCATTTCCATACCCAGACGGGTCATTTCCTTCGCAATGGCTTCCTGTTTTTCAACAGACCTTCCCATCATACCATTATCCTCCAGTGCCATAAAACCCTGATCCGCCATAAATTTTAGCTGATCAATTTCGTCTTTCCCGGCGCTGTTTGAGAACATTCCGAAATGTGACGCATATTTGAGCTTAAACTTATTTTTTGCCATTGGATTTGGAGTGCCAAACGACTCTCCAAGTGTAAAGGCCGCACCAGCCAGTCCAAGTGTAGATTTTACAAAATTTCTGCGAAGCATGTCTATATAGATTATTGTTTTAAGTAGACAAAGTAAGTAAAAAGAGGAATATACCGAAAAAGGAATTGTTAAGAGCTTTTAGCTTCGGCAATTGGCTTTTGTGGCTCTCCGAAGAGAAAAATAGTAAGAACCATTTTCATACAAAGCGAAACCGAAAAATACTCCTGCATGGTTGAACTCAACGTCTTCTCCTTCTTCCCGTTTTCCGGGGCTCCTCCTCTTTCGAAATGACGGGCTCCACCTTTTTAGGAAAAAATGGAGCCAATTCAAGCTTAATTTCTTCACGGAACGCATTCTTCACCCCTTCCAAAGCAGCTTCTTTAATCTCACCATCTAAGCGATCCGCTTTCAGGAGCTTCACCACGGCTTCTTCACCGGGCCAGCTGGCACCCAAAAACTCAGCAGCCTTACTGCGCACTTTTGCAGACTCCCCCGCCGCTAGCGCAGTCTTTCTTAATATATAAACCGACTCACTGCTCCCCACCGTCTGTATCGAAGCCAGAAGTGCTATTTTATCGGTATCTTTCAACGATAAAAGCTTTTCTTCAACATAATTCACACCGCCCAGCTCCAATAATAAAGCCCCTGCATCGCGTCCGATAACCTCATCTGATTTGGCCATGGCCAACTTAAACAACCTTTCGGTTTCCGTCTGTGGCTCGTATCTTTTGACCAGGTCAACATAATCCGCTGTTCCGTAAGTCTGATCCAACAGCTTGTTCAATGCGGACACACCCTGCTGGGAATTCGACACAAAAGACTTGTCTAAATGAAACAACGCAAGCTTACTCACCTCGATCTGATCAGATGATGGCAAAGTAGTAACATGCAGCAAGGCCTGCGATTTCTCGTAACCTGCATGAAAAAAATCAAAGGCCCTGAAATAGCGCAGCCGGCTTTTGAAACTGACCGACGTGTCGGCTGCCAGTTTGGTAAGATATGGAACCGCCTGGCGGGTTCGGGCCAGCCAGATAATGTCTTTGCCTGCATCGGTAGCCTCCGGATGAGCTCCTGCCCTTGACAGCCATGCAGGAAATATCCGCTCCCACTGCCCTATTGCGCCAATACCTAATGCTTCTACCGACCATTTATCGTTTCCCTTATACTGACTCGCCAGCTGAAGCCATACGTCGAGAGCCTCGTAGGTGTGATTGTGATTAATAGCCAGCGCGCACTCCCGTCGCACCTGTGGATCAGGATCCGACGTAAGTCTTTTGATATATTCCGTTGGGTCATCATTTCTCTGACGTACAGCCCGCAGTGCCACGATACGCAAATTTGGATTCAATTCCCGAAAAGCAACATCCAGGCTCCTGTAATTAAAACCTTCAATTTTATTCAACACCCAGAGGGCGCGCGCTCGCAGACGTGGATTTTCATTGTATTTTCTAAAAAGGTTTACCAGCTCAGGTTCCGCCTTAAAACCCAGTTTCACACAGGCATTCCAGGCCATGTATCGCATGGAGAGATTGGGACTTTTCAAGGCCTCCACCGCCTGCTCAGGGATGCTCAAATCATAAACGGGAATCTTGTAAGGTGTTCCGGGAGGCGCTACACGATAAATTCGTCCGCGGATTTTGTCCCCCATTTTGTGAGCCCCAATGACCGGATCGTACCAGTCGGAAATAATCACGGAGCCGTCGGGCGCTACGCACACATCCGTGGGCCGGAACCACTTGTCTTTATCGCCCTCAATCAGCGGAACGATCCCCTTTGATTTATAGCCAGCTCCATCGTTTTCTACGGGAAAGCCCCGGACTGCATTTTGCCCTGCATCGGCCAGCAGTATCTGATCCCAATACCTGCGTGGCAACAAATCGCCCTCGTACACGGTCATACCCATGGGGAATCCCGAACCTGTCTCAAGTAAATTGGGCACTACACCGGGATCATTCTGATGCCAGTGACGTTTCGGGATTTCATCTTCCAGATTGGTCCGGTTCACACGCCAGCTGTTCCCGTTCATTTCATCAATGTATCCAAAGTTCCCGTTTTCCATCACGTACGACACCCGGTCTCCATCATTACCAGGCTCTCCCTGATCCGATTGCCACATGGTGCCATAACTGTCCACAGCTACTTCGAACCCATTACGAAAATTTTCCGCAAGGATTTCAACCTTGGTAAAATCCTGATCACACCTGAACACCACGCCTTGCCTGTACTGCCGGAAGTTAATCGGGCGTTCATATTTATCCAGCAACGGGCGATTCTGTCCGTCAACCAACTGCCGTCCCGCGTTGCCATAGTTGAAGTAAAATTTGCCATCGGGGCCAAAAACAAATGCATGCACACCAGCGTCATTTTGAACTCCACCAATCCCTTTGAAGAGAACTTCCTTCTTGTCTGCCTTGTCATCTCCGTTGGTATCGGTAAACAGCCACACGTATGGACTCTGCGACACGATGGCTTTATTACCCATTACCCAAATTCCGGATGGTGCCCTCAGATCTTTACCCTGATAAAACACCTTCGTTTGGTCCGCAACACCATCGCCATTTTTATCTTCCAGGATCACAATGCGGTCACCAAAACTCATTTCGGCTTCCCCATTCACAGCAGGTCTATAGTTGTAGGCTTCGAGAACCCACACCCGCCCACGGTGATCCACATCAATGTTAATCGGATTGGTAATGTGGGGTTCAGACGAAAAGAGGGTTGCGGAAAGCCCATCCGCAACCTTAAGGCCCTGAATGGCGTTTACTGCAAACCTTTTAGCCGTTTCGGAAAGATGAGCATAAACACTATCGGGATGCTCCACCAGGGTCGAATCCGACTCCTGGCAATGCCCTGAAAAAGCACAAATGAAAATATTAAAGGCAAGGACGATTGCAGATGTTATTAGATTGTATCGCTTCAAAACGTACGCTTATGGTGGGAACTCAGGCAAAGACGGTTCAAAATTACCCCTTGATTATGGAATAACGAAGGAAAAACCAAAGGTACTGATGCGGAACAAGTAATAATGTAGATTGGGGACAACTTCTTCGAGAGATAATTCAGGGGTGCTATTGTGGATACTTCTCAGGATTTTGCCTGTTATCAAATATGGACAGCAGACATATTCTTTGAATTTTTCTCACAAAAAAAATTGACGTCTGAGGAGAAACTACACATCGTCTAATTTCCTTGTCTTTAATAAATAATGGAAATTGTCCAGGATTCCGTGCTATTCTCCTAATCTGAATGTCAATTTCATGCAACGTTTTCAGTGCTATATTTTCACCCCAATGCTCATAAAGGTATTCCGCTAAATTCTCGTAGTCATTAACTGCCCTTTCAGACCATTCGAGCTCGCTAGCTTCCATATTTTGCAGAAAGTTCTTTTAACTTCTTAGCAATACGAGAGCTTGCTTCCTCATGGGTGTAGATTTTCCCTTCAGCCAAATCCTTAAGGCCGGCATTAACCCCGGTAAGTTCGGGAACATCAACCCATTGACTGGATTCAAGACTAAATGAAAGTCCCATATCGGCGAGAATTTTTGTCAAAATGGAAAGATCTTTTTCCTCATTAACTTCAATTTTTAGTGTAGTCATAACTCAAATTTACAAAAATAACACGACAACATTTCCTAAAATCAGCAAGACCTAGCTCAGTTTTATGCACAATAATAGTTTTCTCTTCTAAACGGCGGAGTCCGCAGTTAGTCTATTTTAGCTTTCATCTACCTCTTCTTCAAACTACTCATATACTCCACCAGATTTACCAGCTCATCCGTAGACATGGCATCATGCAAGCCAGCAGGCATCATGGATTCCTTCATCTGCTTCATCGATTTAACCTTCGACATCTTGTACTCCTGGGTAGAACCGCCCGGGAATTTGAGAATAAGATCCGTTTCCGTTTTGCTGGAAACAATTCCAGTCACCGAAGAACCATCCTTAAAATGTACTTCAAACCCTTCATAACCAAATCCAATCCCTGCACCAGGTTCAAAAATAGACGCATACTGAGCCTCCTTTGGAAGTTTACTACCTATTTCAGAAAGCTTTGGCCCAAAATCCATTCCAGAACCGTTGACCTGATGGCACACCGAACAGTACATGGCAAACACCTCTTTACCCTTGGTCGCATTGCCTTTCATGGTCAAGAGTTCCTTCAGTTCCGGGTGTTTTTTCACCGTTGAAGTACTCCCGGCCATGTACTTGGCAACTTCGGCCTTCACCGACTTACGCCACGAACCACTGATTCCCTGTAAAGCTGCATTTTTAAGATCACCGGCCAGCTTGTCCTCTCTCAAAAGTGCCAAAACCCGATCCTCCCCTTTACCCGTTCCGCCCAACGCCTTTACCGCCTCCATGCGTACCTGGATGGACTGCTTCGTATCCAGCGTCATGGTTTCCAATATTTCCAATGCATCCTTGCTACCCACCGCTTTGATGGAAGTCAGCATACTTTCTGTTTTTTTACCGGCTTTTATGGTATTCCAGATCATCGGCGTGCCACCCTGTTTCATCAGCAGCCCAGCGGAAGCGCGGCCAACGGGTGTAGTTGGCTGCGCAAGTGCCAGTTCAAGAAGTCGCTGATTTTCTGATTCCAGCTCGTATTTCGCCACCATATCCAGATACACCTGCGTGCCGTATGCCGAGTCCAGTAATTTCTTCACCGCAGACATGGCCTCAGGTGTTTTCTTAACAAAACCCGGATCCAGATGGCGTAAAGCGAGCTCGTTTACCTGGCTCTGGTTAGCCGCGTTTCCATTCATAATCTTTAAGAGTGCTGTGGACTTTTCATTACCTGCCGGATTAAAATCAAACGCTCGGAAATAGCGGAGACGACTTTTCAGATCCACACCAGCATCTCCTGCCAGCGAAGCCAGCAAGGGCACCGATTCTTTTGTTCTTGCACGCCATACAATATCCCTTCCGGCAGCCGTGCCCAACGGATTCGATCCTGCGGTCGCCAGCCAGGTTTTGAAAAACGAATCCCATTGCCCGTCGGCCCCGATACCAAGGGCTTCCAGATACCATCGATCCTGGCCATCGTATTGCTGCGCCAGCTTCGCCCATAAAGCAGGTGCCTGGGTAGATGTGACACCATACAGCAGCAAAGCACACTCACGCCTTACCTGCGACTCCTGGTCCGTCACCAGTAATTTAATATAAGCCGTTACATCCACGTTTGAGAGTTCACTGGCAGCCCTGAGGCCAGTAATACGAATATCCGCATTGGGATCTTTAATTGCTTTATCCAAATAGCGTTTGCCGTCCTTCCCTTTACTCAGAAACCACAACGCCCTGGCCCGCATTCTTGGGTCGGCCTTTTGGTTACTGAATATTTTTTCCAAAGGAGAAATGGACGCCTGCCCCATTTTCATCAAGGCATTCCAGGATAAATACCGGATTGATAGATTCGGACTTTGCAGCCCTTCCACAGCTGCGCCGACGGAGGTAAAATCCGCCTTTGGGAATCGGTATGGCGTATTGGCCGGCGCTACACGGTACAGCCGCCCTTTGGCCTGATCACCCGACTGGTGGCCGCCAACACCGGGGTCGTACCAGTCGGAAACGATAAGCGAACCATCGGGCGCCACGCAGACATCCGAAGGACGGAACCACTGGTCACGCTTGCCGTCCAGGACATTCACGATCCTGGCCGAGTAGCCCGCACCTGATTTTTCTACCGGGTAAGATCGCACCACGTTGTGCCCCGGCTCACAATGAATCATCTGGCCCTGATACACTTTCGGCAGCAACTTTCCTTCATAAACCACCATGCCCGTTGGGGAACCCGATCCCGTCTGCAGCAAATTAGGAACCACCCCAGGATCGTTCAGATGCCAATGACGCAAAGGAATAGAATCCTCCATATTGGTTCTGGCAGCCCGCCAGCCCGCGCCGGTGAGTTCGTCGGTATAGCCATAGTTCCCATACGGCATTACGTAATTGATACGAACACCCTTGTTACCGTCATCATCATTATCGGACTGCCACATGGTTCCGTAGCTGTCCACCGCCACTTCATAATTATTTCTAAAGTTATTACCGAGCACTTCGACATTTTTGAAATCAGGATCACATCTGAACACCATACCCTGTTTCAGTTTTTTGAAGTCGATCACCTGTCCGTCCTTACCCACAATCGGCTGACCTTTACCATCCAGAAGTCTGCCGCCTTCGTTTCCAAAATTGAAATACAACTTGCCGTCGGGTCCCAGGGTGAAAGCATGCATACCGTGATCGTGCTGCTCTCCTCCTACTCCTTCAAACAATACCTCCTTTTTATCGGCTTTCCCGTCGCCATCCACATCTGTAAATTTCCATACATACGGGCTCTGCGACACTATGACGTCGTTACCCATCACCCAAACCCCCAGTGGCGCGTTCAGTTCCTTACCCTGATAAAACACCGTCGTCTTATCGGACTTGCCGTCTCCATTGGTGTCTTCCAAAATCAGGATACGGTCACCTTCGCTATGTGTAGGGTTGCCCGTAATGGCCGGACGATAGTTGTAGGCTTCACAAACCCATACCCGCCCCAGATGATCCACGTCAATGTTCGTTGGGTTGGTAAGGGTCGGCTCAGCGGCAAAAAGCGTGGCTTCCAGTCCATCCGCAACCGTCAATCCCGCGACTGCGTACTTGGCAGATCTTTTTTGCGCATCGGATAAGTCCTTGTACAAACTATCCAGATTTGCCGCGGGAAGTGTGCTCGGATTAGACCGTTGATAGGAACTGATCAGCAAGCCTGCAACCAAACTGCCGGCCACGGACAATGACAGCGTTTTCGTTAAGTTCATAAAGTAGTATAATTAGGGCTTACTGCCAGATTTCGGAGATGACCATCTTTGTATATCAATGTATTACAAAGACCAATTATAGATTTAGTATTCTTTCAATAAAGATTCCTAAATTTAGACTATAAGAGACAATCCACCTGTCATTTACTATCATGAGAAAGACTTTTTTTAGTTTGGCGATTATTTTTACGGCCTATCAATCCATCGCACAATCCATTATTCCTGCGGCTGATCTTCAGATAAAAACGGCTATCCTCGCCGCACCTGCCGACAAGAAGGACGGAGCAATGGTTTATGGTTATACAGAAGACGGCTCATTCAGGGTGCTCCGCAAGGGAAATAATGATTTTGTGTGTATTTCCGATGACCCAAAAAAAGAGGGAATAAGTGTGTCGTGTTATCATAAAGAGCTTGAACCTTTTATGGAAAGGGGACGAGTTTTGGCAAGAGAGGGGAAAAATCAAAAGGAGATATTCGACATCAGAGAAGCCGAGGTGAAGGGCGGAAAATTGGTTATGCCAAAACAACCTTCCACCTTATTTGCCTTATCGGGCACGAAGGACAACTTCGATATCGCTACCGCCGTGCTGAAAGATGGCTACCTGCGTTATGTTGTATACATCCCCTACGCCACCTCCGAAAGCACCGGCCTGCCCTTGAAACCAGACGTACCCGGTATGCCCTGGATCATGGACCCCGGGACGCACCGCGCACACATCATGATCAATCCGGCAAAACCTTAGACCGATACACGTTCCACCGAAAAGGCAACGGGCTTTTCAATAAACAGTGCTTTAGTTTCTTTCCAGATTTTCCTAAAAAACGCAGACTCTCTATAGGCATCCAGGGCTTCGACAGATTCCCAATGGCTATGTGTGACATAGCTGTTTGGACAATCTACGTCCTTCCAAAGCTCTAAATACAGACAACCTGGCATGGATGCGATTTCGTTTCTGGATTTATTAAATATATCCAGAAACATTTCTATCCGGGCAGGCTCAAAGGTCATTTTTACAATTCTGATGATCATGAGGTGTTACGATTATTTTAGCTTTTCAATCGTCTTTTCCAATTCCTCGTTCCGTAAATTCACGGCAATTACGCTACCGGTTTTATCCAACAATACCGTGGTAGGAAATCCGGCAACCTTACACTTCTCAACCAGGTTACCATTTTCACTAGAAAGCATTTGAGGCCAATCAATTTTATATTTTGCAATTCCTTTCTTCAAACTCTTTGAGTTATCATGGGCAACACCTATAAAAGCAACTTTAGTTTTATCTAACTTTCTATACAGCTCATTAAACTTTGGCATATCCTCTATACACCCTTTGCACCAGGTAAGAAGCGCAAACTACTGAAAGCTTTTTTTATAGAAGAAATTAAAACACAACAAAGCTTGCCAATTGAGTCGAGAATATCTATGTCTCGCCATGAATGGTTTCATTTGAGGGTATATCCACACGAACGGTGTCTTTTTCCTGAAAAGCAAAAATAAATGAAAAATATATCAGGAATCCTTATCGCTGCTGGCCTTGCCGCCCTATCATTTCATTCTATGGCTCAAACTGAAACCATGAACCTTTGGCCGGAAGGCAAAGTACCCAACTATAAAGCTAATACGATTGAGGAGAAATCTGTAACGGATGCCAATGGAATTCTCCGCATCAGTGGTGTAACAACGCCCAGCATGACCGTTTTCATCGCTCCAAAAGAAAAGGCCACCGGAGCGGCTGTGGTGATTTGTCCCGGTGGAGGCTACGGAATTTTGGCGGCGTCCCACGAAGGCAGTGATTTTGCCAAATGGTTCAACGAACGGGGTATTTCAGCATTTGTATTAAAATACCGCCTGCCAAATGAAAAGGGAATGACGCACCAACACGAAGTTCCTCTAATGGACGCCATGCAGGCCATGAAGATGGTACGCCAAAATGCCGGCAAATGGAATATTGATGCGGGTAAAATTGGCGTAATGGGCTTTTCCGCCGGGGGGCATCTGGCTGCTACCCTATCTACACATTACAACCTGGGTGAAAAAGCTTCCGAGGAGGCGAAACCAAACTTCTCCATTTTGCTTTATCCCGTCATCTCATTTATGCCCGGAATATCACATGGGGGCTCCCGCGATGCGCTCCTGGGACCTGAAAAATCGGAAGAATTGATTAAATATTACTCAAATGAGTTACAGGTAAGTGCCAAAACACCCCCTGCATTTCTCGTACACGCAATGGATGATGGATCCGTGCCGGTTGAAAACAGCATACAATACTATCTGGCTCTGAAAAAATTTAAAACTTCGGCGGAAATGCACTTGTATCCCGTTGGCGGGCATGGTTACGGATTCCGTACAGCTGGAAAAGGCTCACTTGTAAACTGGCCTGCGGCAATGGAAGGATGGTTAAAATCCATGAATCTGATGAAATAACCTGCACAAAAAAAGAGCGTAACCTGGTGCTGCGGCGACACACTGTTACGCTTTTTCTATAATTTCTAATTCATCGTGATCAACGTGCGCCCCTGCACCTCCCGTACTTCCTTGCTACTCAGATGAATGTTTTTCACGATTCGTTCATGGTCATTCGATATTTCAAGGATGTATAAACCATCTTCTACCTCTGAAAAATTGAATTTACGACCAAATTTTATGATCGACTTACCCACAGATTCCTGATGTATTACCTTCCCCTTCTTATCCATAAGTCGTAGCGATACCCGCTCTCCCTTTTCCTTTTCCATCAGAAAATTCATCGTAAGTGTGTTTTTTATCCGATACATGCCCACCCTGAATTTTTCACAGGTATTGTTTTTACATTCCACTTTTGGCTCCAGCACTGCTGCCGAAGCACTACTCATCCACACCACACAGGCAGCAGCGAGCATTGTTTTCATTACGTTTTTCATGGCTTTTGAAGATTTTACCTCTTTGGAAATAATTGAATTTCCCAAAAGATGTCACCGTAGCGCGCCCTGTTGCACACAAGTGATGAAAGGTAAAAAAGATGGGCTGAATGGCAACTAACCTCCAATGGCAATCATACGCCGGTTCTGATCGTAGTCGACACGGGCATGTTGTTCGGTAAACGCAACATGACCGCCATGAGCGAAGTGTTTTTTATTGAAATGCGTATAAATAAGCGGGCGCACATCTTCGCCGTTTCTAAGCGGTGTCAGCAGATCAGCCTCCGTGGTATCGAAAAGGCAGTTTTTCAATTTCCCATCAGCCGTTAGCCTGATCCGGTTGCAGCCGGAACAGAACGGATGCGTTACTGTACCGATGATACCGAAGGTTCCCTTACCACCCACAACCTTAAAGCTGTGAGCAGTATCCTCAAGCGCTCCTGCCAACCGATTGAATACAAATTGGGAACTTATATCGCTCAAAAGCGCCTCATAAGATACTATTTTCGACATATCCCACTGGTTGCCGTTAAATGGCATAAACTCAATGAAACGAACATGCAGATTGGCATCTTCCAGCGTAAGGCGAACGAAGTCATTTACCTCGGCATCATTCACGCCACGAAGCACCACCATATTAATTTTGACGACAAATCCCTCGGACAGCAGCAGTCTTATATTTTCGAGGGTTTTGGTAAAATGATCTCTTTTTGTGATTTGTTTAAACTGCTCTTCTTTGAGCGTATCCAGGCTCACATTAATTGAGCTCACTCCTGCATTTTTCAGGTCGTCGATAAACTGGTCTATAAAAACGGCATTCGTAGTGAGGGTCAGCGCAGTGGGAAGCTTCCCGAGGCTGCCAATGATCTGCCCGACATCCTTTCGAACCAAGGGCTCTCCTCCGGTCAAACGAATTTTTTCAACCCCCATTTCCACGAAGATCTTTGACAGAAGTTCAATTTCGTCTGCCTGCATCAACCATTTGGATGGCATAAATTGCATATCTTCCTGAGGCATGCAATAGGTGCAACGCAGATTGCACTTATCTGTAAGCGAAATCCGCAGATAAGTGTGCTTTCGTCCAAATGTATCTATGATAGCCTGTGACATGCCCTTTGTTTGTCTCCGTTAAATTAGCCCGCACCTAAACGACGAATTCCAAGCTTACTCCATTGAATTTTAATGCTTTGTGCCTTCAACTACACTAAACACGTGCATCACCTGCGGAAAAAGTGCGTCGATATATTCGGTTACAGCGCCGGTACTGCCCGGCATTGCAATGATAAGGGTTTTGCCTATTAAGCCTGCCACCGAACGTGAAAGCATGGAAGTGGGTAGTCGCTCCTGCCCATAATGCCTTGCCGTTTCAGCAATCCCTGGAATTTCGCGCTCGATTAACGCGGACACAGCTTCCGTGGTAACGTCCCTAAAGGACAACCCAGTTCCCCCGGTAACCAAAATCATTTGATAGGAAAGATTACAAAGGGTTGTGATTTTCTCCTGAATAAGGTCTGTCTGGTCAGGTATTACATTGTAATCACTCACCTCCACACCGAAAACCTTCAGTTTTTCGACTATTTTCCTGCCCGATTTATCTTCTCCGATTCCGTTAGAGATACTATCCGAGCAAACGATAACAGCCGTCTTTATATTTTCAGGAATCTGTGCCCTGTCACTTTTTCCTCCTTTTTTTTCGAGTAATCGTATGTTTCGGATTTCTACCCCTTTATCGATGGGTTTGAGCATGTCATACATCGTCAGGGCTACGACCGAAGCACCGTGCATCGCCTCCACCTCAACCCCGGTTTTATAGATGGTTTTCACCGTCAACTCAATAACAATATCGAGCTCCTGAATATCGTATTTTACAGCCGTATACTCAATGGGTATCGGGTGGCAATCGGGGAGCAAGTCGGGCGTTTTCTTTACAGCCAGAAAACCCGCAGCCTTGGCCATCTCAAACACATCCCCTTTCGGTACAGTCCGACTCCGGATAGCAGCAATCGTTTCCGGTTTGCTCACATGCACAGTAGCCTGCGCCGTGGCTATGCGTAAAGTATTCGTTTTATGTGTTATATCAACCATTCAGGAAGTTTTTGACAATTTTACTAAGCACGCCCATGTGATTTATACAGCCGCCCCACACCTCCGCCCGGCGACCCGGTCACATTTCACATTTCACTTCTCACATTTCACTTCCGCCCGGCGGCCCGGTCACATTTCACTTATTCTCTTTCCAATGAAAATCCCCGTTTTCTCCGATAAGCTCTTTGGCAAAAATGGGAACATTAGCCTTGATCTCCTCTACGATAAATTCGGATGCTTCAAATGCGGCTCTCCGATGTGCAGAAGACACGAATACAAAAAGACTCACCTCGCCCACCGGTACCAATCCGAGACTGTGATAAATATGCAGGCAAATCAGATCAAACTTCGCAAAAGCTGCCTCGCGTATAGAATAGAAAGCAAGATCTGCCATTTCTTCATAAGCCGTGTAATCAATACCTGATACCACTCCGTTGTCCTTCACGTCCGCGCGGATCTGCCCCAAAAAAATGGCGTGGGCGCCTACATTGGTTTTAGTCTGGTGCTTCGCGATAGATTCCGCAATGAACTCCGGACTGATAGGTCCCTGAACAAACACCTCTCTTTTTTTATGTGTATTCTCCATATTTATTGATCCATAGCTATTCATAGGAGCGGTTAACCACCTGCAAACGGTGGCAACAGAGCAATTTCCGAATCCGGTGTAATGGTTACATGATCGTCCGAAATCTGCAAATTGAGGGCCACTTTAAATTTTTTAGTCCCAAACTCAGGATATTTTTCAACAAGCTTGTCGCGAAGTGCACCTACAGTAGTGTTTTCACCAAGAGTCCATAGCTCAAGGGCCTGACCTGAGATCTCAGCCAACATACCATAATACTGAATTCTTACTTCCATCATTCAAAATTCTAAAGTCTCTGCCTTACAACAAGGCTTCAAGCGATCTATCCTAATTACCCCAAAGGTAGCAAATGCACTTCTACCAAATCACCCTTTTTAACGACCGACTGACTGGAGGGCAGATAAATCAATGCATTAGCCAGGGCAAAAGACCTCAACGCAAATGATTCCTGACCGTCCAATGGCATCACTTCTGCTTCATTGGCAACAGCTTTCAAAAATTCATCCCGCTCGCCGTTAAATGAATAATCATTTTGGATGGGGAGTTTTATCGAACGCAGAAAACAATCGGTATGACCCGTCATTTTCCTGATCGCAGGAAACACATATTCATAGTAACACACCAAAGATGAAGCCGGGTTGCCGGGTAGTGCAAAATACAACGTGTCACTACCTTTGGCAAACAACAATGGTTTACCTGGCTTTTGTCTCACTTTATAGAAGATGGTATCCGCGCCCACCATTTCCAGGGCTTTGCCCACAAAATCATAATCTCCTACGGAGATACCACCGCTGGCCAGAACCACATCATTGGTTTCTGACAGTTGCCGCAAAGCATCTATCGTAGCACCCAAATCGTCCGAGGCGTAGCAAATCTCTATGTCCTTCACGCCCTGACTTCTAAGTGCCACCTCAAGCATGCTCGAATTCGACTCATACACCTGTCCATGAAGCAAGTCATCACCCGGACGGATCAATTCGTCCCCTGTGATCAAAATTCCAACTTTTGGCATGCTGTGGACGGACACCTCTGTTACATTCATACCCATCAGAAATCCAACGCTGCCTGCACCCAGCGTCGTACCAGCCGGAAGCGCTACACTCCCTTTCATAATCTGCTGGCCAACAGACCTTATATTTTTGCCAGCTGCTATCGGGTATTCGTTGATCATTACCTGATCCTGCGATCGGATGGTGTGCTCTTGCATGACTACTGCCGTGGCACCCTCCGGCACAGCGGCACCCGTAAATATTCGTACCGCCGTACCTGGCACCAAATCCCTCAGGATCACCTCCCCTGCCCTTACCTCTCCTGCAACTGGTAGAGATTGTGCGTCATGTACCACATCGTTGTGACTCACCGCGTATCCGTCCATTGATGATTGCCGGAATGAGGGCAAAGAGATCGGGGAAACAACGTCACGGGCTAGCACATAGCCTGCAGAATGAATAACCTTCACAGATTCATCAGGAAGGAGCATAGTATGTTCAACAATTTTTTGTTTCGCTTCGTCAACAGATATCATGATTTAAACCTTAATGCTATGCAATATAACATGACAATCGCTACGAAAAGCGCAATTCCAAAAACAGAAAAAATGGGTAAAAACTCCGCACAACAGGTACTTTTAGTCGAATAATACTGACGAAAAAGTCTACAATTTTTTATAAAAACTTGATTATCAGAACCTAACGATAATTCATATTTTTGAAATATTGAAATAATCATATAAATTGTTTTCCCGTAACATCTGCGTTCAAGCAAAAATCCCAACGAATATTCCCTATACGTAGAAAAAACAAAGAATTCGCTTGGCAATCTTCAAAAAATCGAAATTTGCCCTTCTTTGATTAATACTATACCAAAAGATACAAAACAACTGAAAATCAATTATTTAAACAACCAATGAAACTTTATATATTCAATTGCGTTATATTTGCACCTCTCTAACTCAAAAGAGATGGAGACTTAAAATATGTTACACGAAATAACAAATGCATGATTCGACTTATCTTTATGGCCTTTGCTATAGCAACAATAGGGAGCTTTTCCCTACGCAGTGTGGAGGTGGAAAAGAAGAAACTGAAAGAGATAGAATTAACAAGAATACCTACAACAAGACCAACAATCGATTCAGATCTTCTTGCGATTGACTTTTGTGGCGAGGTTGTCCCATTGGCGGAACTTCGTATTGCCAGGCGATATCAAAACATGATCAGAAATTACGACAATGCCAATTTTCGTAAGCTGATGGCCAGGACGGAGAAAAGGATGCGTATCATCGAGCCCATCCTAAAAAAATACGGTGTACCAGCCGACTTTAAATACATTCCCATCATTGAAAGTGCGATGAGTGAGGAGGTCACCTCACCAAAAGGAGCAGGTGGTTACTGGCAATTTATGCCATCAACTGCCAAATCTCTCGGACTTGTTGTAAACGATACCGTTGACGACAGAAAACACCTCACCAAGTCCACACATGCTGCCGGAAAATACCTGCGCCAGCTGCATAAACAATTAGGCTCCTGGACGCTTGTTGCAGCGGCCTACAATGCTGGCCCGCAACACATTTTGAACAGGATCGATTCACAAAACAACGAGGACTATTTTAAGCTGAAACTGAACTCGGAAACAACCAAGTACATCTACAAGTTACTAGCTGTAAAGGAGTGGTTTTCGAACCCTCAAAGAAGCAGAGAATGGGGTAGCGGAGATGTTGTTGAGCTGTTGTCGCTGATCAAAGTGGATGAAAGCAAAACCAATTTCAAATCCATACCGAGCAAAGAGCTGGTCAGATTGTATAGTGGCTCCTAATTAAGCCGATTTATTTTGTCGTCGTCATGGAAGAAAAGGATACTTTATCCTTTTCTTTGTGTTATGAAGCTACCCATTCGTACGGAGTGGCCGAAGATCACCTCATTTTTTACCAAATTACTATCCAATTGATATGACAAAAGCAGAAATGATCACCGATAAGGGGACTATGCTTATCGAATTCTACGATGAAGATGCCCCTATTGCTGTGAAAAACTTTGTAGACCTTTCTAAAAAAGGATTTTATGATGGATTAATATTCCATCGCGTTATACCCGACTTTATGGTTCAGGGTGGTGACCCTACCGGGACGGGTCGTGGGGGGCCTGGGTATAAAATAAAATGTGAACTTACCGGTGGCAATCAGTACCACGACAGGGGTGTACTTTCCATGGCACACGCAGGGCGTGACACGGGCGGATCTCAGTTTTTTATCTGTCACAGCCGTAGAAACACGGCGCATTTGGATGGGAACCACACTTGTTTTGGTAAAGTTGTGGAGGGTGTAGACACCGTGGACCTGATCCAGCAAGGTGATAAGATTCAGAAAATCACAATTATCGAAGAAGAAGTAGCCTAATTGGTAATTTTCAAAATTAAAAAAGGTGTGAAAATCAGATTTTCACACCTTTTTTAATTCCTGATTCCGCTGCTACCAGAAGGTATAGTACAACACTGAAATGAGCGTAATCACCACAGCAGCACCAAAAACAAAACCACGATGTGGCATAAACATCGAAACGTCAATAGCCAATCCTTGCTTTTCATCCGGCATCACAAGACCCAGAATAAACATCACCACAACACAAATCAAAAATACCAGACCCATCCGATCCAGGAAAGGAACTTGCGTCCAGTCCATAAAGGGAAGGTAGTCGTTGTGCATACCCAAAGCAATCAGAAAGCCACCGACAATGGCAAACAGGGCACCTGCTGAGTTGGTTCTTTTCCAGAAAAAACCCATGATGAAAGAAGCGAAGATACCTGGAGAAAGCAATCCGGTCATTTCCTGAATAAACTGAAAACCACCTTTTTTATCAATACCCATGTATGGCGACACAACAATGGCCAGAATCATGGAAACCACCACCACCCAGCGGCCAATTTTTACCAGGGTCTTTTCGTCCGCATTTTTTCCAATGTAATTTTTAAATATATCCAGTGTAAAAATGGTTGAAATGCTGTTGGCTTTACCAGCAAGCGAGGCCACCACGGCCGCTGTAAGTGCCGCAAATGAAAGCCCCTTCAATCCAGCAGGTAAAAGGTTAAGCAATACCGGGTAGGCTTTGTCGGGATTAATGCTTCCGTCTGGACCTAACATTTCGGCCTGAAACATTCCTTTACTATACAAAGCATAAGCCGCAATACCAGGCAGAACGACAATCACCGGCATTAACAACTTCAGAAACGCGGCAAACAGAATACCATTTCTGGCCGTTTTCAAGTCAGCACCGAGAGCCCGTTGTGTAATGTACTGATTACAGCCCCAATAGTTAAGATTCACAATCCACATCCCGCCCAGCAACACCGTCAGCCCTGGCAGCTGCATGTAGAAAGGACTGCTTTTAGGAAAAATCATGTGAAAGTGGTCGTCGTGATTGTCACGCATCATTTGCATGCCTTGAAACATGCCATCCAGACTTATACCATCTACGCCTGTTACCAGATTCACCGCCAGATACGTGGTAGCCAGGCCCCCTATCACCAGAAAGAAAACCTGAATCACGTCGGTAAAACCAATCACCTTCATTCCGCCTATAGTAATGATGATAGCAAAGACAGCCAGCGCAATCATACAAAATGTAAAATCCAGTCCGGAAATACCCGATACGGCCAGAGCGCCCAGATAAAGGATGGACGTAAGATTGACCAGAATGTAAAGTGCAAGCCAAAACACCGCCATGATCAAGCTCACCGTTGGATTGTATCGCTGACTGAGAAACTGAGGCATGGTATAAATGCGATTTTTGAGATAAATCGGCATAAAAAAAACAGCTACAATCACCAATGTAGCTGCCGCCATCCATTCATAGGTAGATATGGCCAAGCCCATTGAAAACCCATTCCCGGACATACCAATAAATTGTTCAGCCGAAATGTTAGAAGCAATCAGCGATGCGCCAATGGCCCACCAGGTCAATGATCCTTCGGCGAGGAAAAAATCTTTGGTAGATTCAACTTTTGACCTCTTCCTTTGGTAGATCCAGTAGCCGTAACCAGACACCATGATGAAGTAGAAAAAGAAAACGAGATAATCTAGTGTTTGTAATTGTTGCATTTCAAATATTGTAAATTTTGATGAATGGATAGGCTATTCAGTTGAGGCCGAAAGGTACATCATTTTCAGAAAATAGTGCAAAAGATTGAACGATGATGTTCAATAAATGAACTGTAAAATAAGTACCCCCTGCTGCCCAGCACTGAACCAAAGGCTAAAACACCGCCTTCACCCCCCCTTACTATTGCTACGACGCAAACGTAAAGGATTCATTGGCAATATTTTACGATATTCGGACTGATTTAGATCCTGGACTTTCCCATATGCCTCGGCAAAGGATAACCCCGATTCCATAAGATGTAGAAATTGAGAAAATCCGGTGCTGTCCATGGAAGCCACCCAGTACGAGACCTCCATTCCGGAAGTCATATACGCCAGCATCACTTGCCTGGGCTTACCTCTGAAAAACGTTTTTAAAGAGGCAATCTCATCAAGTTCCAAAATCATCTGCCCACCCGAGTATGACAGCCACTCGTCACTGTAAGCCAGATATCGCCCCACCGGATCCTGAATATCAACAAACCTACGATCCAACATCAACGCAATACCCTCATTGAACCACTGCGGAACACGAAATGTTGTTTCCCACCAACCTAGCCGCTTCAGCAATTCAATATGGCTCAATTCATGGCTGATCACATCCACGTTAATCCCTTCCATGTTCACTACAATAAATGATTCTCCCCAGGGCGTACCCAGGCTGCACCCAGCCCCTTCGACTCCACTGCAGTACCTTTCATATTCTGCGGGAGTGGCACAAATAATGAGCTTTGGTTTTGATCTTAAACCTGAATAAAAAGAATCCACACGCATTTCCGCACTGTGAATTATACTACGGAGCAGATGATGATGACTTTCCTTAATTTCTGGACTCACAAACATGCCATCTCCGGAAGACCGAAAGGCAGACAGGCGGATAGTCTGACAATAGAACAATTGAGGAAATAAGCAAAAATAGCTGATCAGGGCCGCAAGACAGACCAGCAGCAACATTTTACCAACTTTGATGGAGCTCTTTAGGCGGGAGAAAATTGATTTCAAAAAGCCGGTTTTTTAAGTGGCTTAAAACATAACGGCATCACAGTTAAGTCCCCGTGATGCCGTCCCATTATCTGTACCTGGATATTTTAGTGCTTGAAGTGCCTTATCCCCGTTGTCACCATAGAAATACCGTTTGCATTGCAATATTCTACCGAATCTTTATCGCGAATAGAGCCACCCGGTTGTACAACGGACGTAATACCAGCCTGATGTGCGATTTCTACACAATCCGCAAAAGGGAAAAATGCATCTGAGGCCATCACTGCCCCAGTCAGATCAAAGCCAAACGCTTTTGCTTTATCAATTGCCTGGCGCAAAGCATCCACGCGTGAAGTCTGCCCGGTGCCACTGGCCAATAACTGGTTTTCTTTGGCAAGAACGATCGTATTGGATTTGGTATGTTTGCAGACCTTTAGCGCAAACTCGAGTGCGGTAAGTTCACTGGCTGTGGGTGCTTTTTCAGTTACCGTGGTAAACTGCTCCGACACCTCCGTAGAAAGATCCTTATCCTGAACCAACACGCCATTCAGAATCGTCTTAAACATCACGTTTGGAAGATCCACCGCGTTGCGTTTCAACAGAATTCTGTTCTTTTTTGATTTCAGCAAAGCCAGCGCATCCTCACTAAACGAAGGAGCGATCAGTATTTCCATGAACAGCTTGTTCAATTCTTCTGCCGTGGACAGGTCCACATTGGTGTTGGTGATAACAACCCCTCCAAATGCAGAAACCGGATCACAGGCCAGGGCGTTATCATAAGCTTCCTTGGCTGTGGAGGCAGTTGCAATCCCACAGGCATTGGTATGTTTAATAATGGCAAAAGTGGGGTCGCCACCTACAAATTCATCGATCAGATTTACACAGGCGTCAACATCTACCAGGTTGTTGTAAGACAAATCTTTCCCATGAAGCTTTTCAAAAATACCATCCAGATCCCCATGGAAGGTCGCATTCTGATGTGGATTCTCTCCATACCGGAGTGTTTGAGCAGGCAAATTTGTAAAATCATACAGTGCTGCATCCTCCTTGCCGAGAAAATAACTATTGATCGCTCCATCATAATGAGAAGAAACCCCGAAAGCCTTTCCGGCATAATCCCGGCGATCCTCAATATCTGTAGATCCCCCTTTTGCGGCCAGCAGTTTTACCACATCGGCATACTGGCTGCGGGAAGAAACAATGAGTGTATCTTTAAAATTCTTGGCTGTAGCCCTGATCAGCGATATGCCGCCAATGTCAATTTTTTCAATTACATCTTCCTCACTTGCACCAGATGCTACAGTCTCCTCGAAGGGATAAAGGTCTACCACCACCAGATCAATAGCAGGAATATTGTATTGCTTCGCCTGTGCTACATCGCCTTCATCGTCACGACGATACAGAATTCCACCCATAATTGCCGGATGCAAGGTTTTAACCCTGCCTCCAAAAATTGACGGATAACCGGTCAGCTCCTCAGCCGCCGTAACGGGAATATTGAGGTTTTCAATAAATGTTTGTGTCCCGCCGGTGGAATATAGTTTTACACCATTTTCGTGCAGGAGGCGAACCAAAGGTTCAAGTCCATCCTTATAGTAGACAGATATAAGTGCGGATTGGATTTTTTTTGACATTGTGCAACGTTAGACGCGTAAAATAAAGCGCAAAGATAGAATAAAAGGTTGGGAGACGAAAAGGGGAAGGAGAAGTTAAGTGGTTAGGCATCATTCAGGCCGACAGCCAAGGGTGAAATGAAGAATGTTAATAAAAAATAATATACATAGACTAGAATGGATCTGAATCTTAAAGACAAAACAGCAATTGTGTGCGGCAGCACACAGGGTATCGGACTGGCAAGCGCTGTAGAACTCGCACTACTAGGCGCCAACGTTACACTGATGGCCCGGAATGAAGAATCACTAAGCACGGCTATTGAAACTTTGGACAAAAGCCAGGGCCAGCTACACCGGTATATCGTGGCCGATTTTTCTGATACACAGGCCGTACAGAATGCGATTGATGATCACCTCAGGTTGTGTCCCGATGTCCATATCCTGATCAACAATACAGGCGGCCCATCCGGCGGCCCGATCATTGAGGCAACAGCGGGGCAGTTTCTGGACACTTTTCAAATGCATGTGATCAACAACCAGATCCTGGCACAGGCGGTGGTACCTGCTATGACCAAAGCTGGATTTGGAAGGATTGTGAACATCATCAGCACCTCGGTAAAACAGCCCATCATTGGCCTTGGCGTCTCCAATACCATACGCGCGGCCGTAGCAAGCTGGTCCAAAACCCTGTCGGCAGAACTTGGGCCACGGGGTATCACAGTCAATAACGTACTGCCAGGGTTCACGAAGACGGCCCGGCTCGACGCGGTATTGACCATAAGAAGTACTGCACAAGGAAAAACCAAGGAGCAAGTTGCAGAACAATTGGCTGCCACCAGCCCGATCCGGCGATTCAGTGAACCGGAGGAAGTAGCAGCCGCCGTGGCCTTTTTGTGTAGTCCGGCTGCAGGAAGTATCAACGGCATCAACCTGCCGGTAGACGGTGGCAAAACCGAGAGCCTTTAAATGCTATCGCCAGCCTAAGCCCAACCCGAAGCCATACCAGGGCACAAACTTACGGTCTAGAAATGGGGTGAATCTGAATTTAAAAATGTGAATCCACTTTTCTCTAACCAAGTGTATTCTCAAACCCAGAATCCCCGTCGGACTCAGGTAGCTGTATTTATACAGTTTGCCTGGTAGTGCGGCACCATAAATTGGATTAAATATAGACAGCCCCAAGCCCATTTCTCCGTAATATTCCCATTGTTTATAATTTGGATCAGGTTTGCACAAACTTTTATGAAATGGATTAAAGAGGAAATTGTGGGTTATAGAAGAGGATAAGGTAGGACTTATGTAGTAAAAAAGTCTCCCTGAAATACCTATACCTACCTGTGCGTTCAAAATTGATTTGTCACGATACATTAAAGGAACATCCGCAGAAAACATCGCTACCGGTGCTATGCCCATTCCTTCAGCGGTAAATGCCGCCCGAAGGCGTGTATAATAAGGCTGAGAAAACCCTGAGTATGTGATGAAGAGCAATAGTATAATTATTCTGATCATGATCGATGAGGGACTTTTAACCTCCAACGAAGCATGAGTAGTAAGTTGTATTGCGTTTACATAAAAACTGAATGCCCCGATTCAGCTATCATTTGTGAGGGTGGATATTGCCTTGGAACTTCCTGCCAACCAAAAAGGAGCAGGCCACAACAGCCTGCTCCTTTTTATATCTCAAAATTCAACAAGATCCGTTAATAACCTGGGTTTTGTTTAAGATTTGCGTTTACCGCGATTTGCTGGCTTGGGATGGCGTAAATCAACCTGATCGGGTCACTGTCCGTAGTTCTGATCTGACCAGCTTTCAGGAATTTTCCAAAACGAATCAGATCCTGTCTTCTCCATCCTTCCCAGTATAATTCCCTCGAACGTTCGTCAAGCAATACATCCAATGTAAGGGTTGTCAAAGCGGCAACACCACGGTTGGTACGTATGGAATTAACGAGCGTCAATGCATCAGCGGCTGCACCCGGCGTACCTCCACGAAGTATGGCTTCCGCTTTCATCAATAATACATCCGAATAACGGTATACCACCCAGTCATTGTTTTTCTGACCTCTGGATGCAAAGTCAAAAGGATATTTGATTACACGTATACCGGCAGTTTCCAGCGTATTACCGCTTGTACGGATGCCAACGTCTTTGGTAAAAACCAGTGGCTGCGTAGAGGGCGTTCTGGCCATCAGGGGCTTGTTGGTCACCCAGCTGGTCTGTTGCCCTTCCAGTAAACCTACATTCTGAATTTTATAACTTTTGGTACGGTTGGAGGTGGTATCCGCCGGGTAGTTATAGTAAATACCCCTTCTTTCATCGCCTGCACCAAATTTATCGTACAGATTAGACAGTGCAGCCCATCCGTTCCATCCACCGGGAGTCATATTGTAGTGAGATACGGTCCAATAAGCCCTATCCACACCTCCTCCACGTACACCTTCTTCGTTGTAAAGTGTGAAAATGTTCTCGGTAGATTTCAAATGGTTATCCGGAGCAAAGTTGTCAAAATATTTGCCCATTGGCGATACCGTATAACCCGTGATCTCATTGGCCAGACTGATCACCTTCGACATATCGGCTACATCAAACTTAGGTGCCTCTCTGTTCAAAAAGGTACCCTTGTTCAGATAAACTTTCATCAATAACACGCGTGCAGCGTTTTTATTTGCCACATATGCGGCACCAGAGGCAGGCAGATCCTTCATGATCGCATTCATCTCAGCAATAATGAAATCAATGGCCTCCTGTGAAGAAAGTGTTTTGGGAAGTTCACGGAAATCATCCAGATTCTCGCGGTAGGGAACAACACCCCACAAATCCAGTACATCAAACATGGCCAAGGCTCTTACAAAACGAGCCTCCGCTGCCTGTTGAGCAGATGGGTTATAACGCAAAACATTGGAAGCCTGGAAGATGGTTGTCAACAATTGGCCAAAGGTGTCGTTCATATACCCATTATCAGCATTCCAGGTATGCAGGTGGATGGCCCGGTGTTTACCGTTGTCATCCCAGTCGCCACCTCGTGTTGGCGCTATGGCTTCATCACTGGATAGCTGTTGCAAACACCAGCGATTCTCCTGCTGGTAGGGATTGTTCAGGGAAGCATACGCACTGATCAGCAGACCCGCTGGCGTAATATTTCCAGTTGAGCTTTCCTCCAGATCGCTGTTCAGCTGCTCCTCAAGGTCTGTGCAGGAAAACACCGAGATTCCCAACAGAATGGTTGCACAATATGTTTTAAATCGCATAAAATCTTTGTTTAAAATTACAATGAAAAGTTAACTCCCAACAGAAACGTCCTTGCCGAAGGATATGGAACGTACTCGATACCCAATGATGGTATATCGCTACTGGATCCATCTGTATTCACCTCAGGATCGAAACCTTTGTACTTGGTAATTACAAACAGGTTCTGGCCTGTCAGAGAAATATTCAGGTTTTTGAATGCTTTACCAATACTTCCTACCCGATAGCTCAAGGTCATGTTGGACATCTTCATGTAGTCTCCTTTTTCCAGGTAACGGGTTGAAGGTGCGGCAGAGTTAGATGTGGATTCTTTGATATCGGTTTTGTAAAACTCTTTTGCCATGTTCCTGCTAGGCATATTATTGATACCCAAAACAGTAGCAAATGTATTATTGAACAGATAGTGCCCCAAAGCCCCATTCATGTTCACCACAGCCGAAAACTTCTTATAGGTCACATCCGTTGAAAATCCAATTAACTTGGTCGGGTTAGGACTTCCTACATAAGATTTATTCTGGGCAGGATCCACGGTGGTACTTGCGTTGCCATCTGCTCCAACATACATACTCGTGCCCGTTGCCGGATCAAGACCAGCATACGTGGCCAGGTACCAGACGTTAAGTGGCTGCCCACTTACCATACGCTGTCCTAGCACACCCGAAAAACCCTGACCTCTCAACTGAGCCGTCTCATAAAAACCGGGCAATCCGGAAACACTATTTTTCAGGAAAGTGGCATTGGCCGATACGTTCCAGGTCCAGTCTTTATTTTCCAGAACCGTACCAGTAAGTGCTATTTCAACACCTTTATTCACCACTTCTCCGTCCAGGTTTACCCAAACCCTACCGCTTGGTGCAGGCTGAGCCAGTGTTCTTTCAAACAACGCATCCGTTGTTTTCTTATTGAAGTAGTCAATCGAACCGATAATTTTTGATTGGAACAAACCAAAATCGATACCTGCATTGATCGTCTCAGAGCTTTCCCACCTCAGATCCGGGTTCCCGAAGTTAACCTGGCTTATGCTCTGATTTCCAAACGCATAACGATCTCTTGACGCGCCCGAAGGGAATTCTCTGTTACCTGTTTTACCCCAACCCAAGCGCGCTTTCAAACTATTGAGTGTGGCATTGTCCTTCAAGAAGGATTCGTTGGATACATTCCAAGCTATGGCTAGCGCAGGGAAATTAGCATACTTGTTGTTCGCGCCAAATTTTGTAGATCCATCTCTTCGGACGGTAGCTGTAAACAGATACTTATCGAGATAATTCAAACCAGCCCTTACAAAATAAGATTGTAATTCGTTGGTTGGGCTTCTGTATGAATTAGCACCTCTGTTGTTTGCGATTGAATAGTTGAGGTAATTGTAAAAATCAAGACCCACATTCGGAAATCCACTGGCAGTAACTGTGTTCCAGCTATTTGCATAATTCAGGTATTCGTAACCTGCAACTGCATTCACATTCAGTGCCGAGGTAATTTGTTTGTTGTACGATAGTGTATGTGTAAGCTGCTGGTTCGTCTCCTGATTGTTACCTATGAAAGCAAAACCATTGTTGGTCGTATTTTGGTTGACAATACCATCCAGCAACCTCCCCTTTCTGATCCCCATCTGACGCGTTACGCTATACAAAAATTTGTACTCGAGGTCGTTCGTAATCTTAAACGAAGGCGCAATGCTTGCAACAATGGTGTTCACAGTCGCCTTGTCCTTGTACGCGTGCAAGTTGGCCAGCGGATTACCTGTGATCTGGTTGATATACGTAAAATCACCATTATCCTTAATCAGAGGTCGCGTTGGGTTCCAGGCAAGGGCCATCGATATCAGGTTACCATCAGCACCTCTGCCAACGTCAATCGGTACGATATTTTCATCTGTCTGTGTGAAAAGAACACCAAAATCCAGACCCAGTTTTTTGCTTTCCAGGAATTTGAAATTGGTGTTTAAACTGGCCGTATATTTTTTCAGGTCAGAATTTTGAATAATACCCTTCTGATCCATATACCCGGCGGAGATACGGTACTTCCCATTATCCGTTCCCCCGGTTACGGCCACAGAGTAATTCTGTACCGGCGCTGTTCTGGTGATTTCATCGAATGCATTCACATTTCCACCAAAGTCATAGGAAGCAGGATCCACATTCGGCGAATAGTATTTTGCAGCTTGCCTGAATTCGTCAGGTGATAAAACCTCAGGTTTTCTTAACAACGAAGACAACCCTGCCGAAGCATTCACATTGACAGTAGGTGCACCCGATGCTCCACGTTTTGTAGTGATGATCACTACACCATTCGCTCCGCGTGAACCATAAATGGCCGTTGCCGAGGCATCTTTCAGGATATCCATACTAGCGATATCACTAGGATTCAGGTATGCAAGAGGGTTACCTCCATCCGAACCAAAACCTCCACTACCCCCCGGACGAGCCGAACTTCCTGACAGTGGAATACCATCCAATACAAACAAAGGATTGTTTCCTGCACGGATGGAGGAGTTACCCCGGATCCTTACCGTAGCTGCTCCACCCGGCTGTCCGGTATTGTTGATGACCATCACACCAGGTGTCCTTCCCTGAATAAGCTGATCCGGCGAAGTGATTACACCCTTGTTGAAATCCTTTGCCTGAAGGGATGCGACCGAACCTGTCAAATCCTTTTTCTTAACGGTTCCGTACCCAATCACGACCACCTCCTCCAAGGCTTTCACGTCATCTGTGAGCGTAACGTCAATTTTGGTTTGGTTGCCTACAACGATCTCTTTGGAGGTAAATCCGATAAAGCTAAAAATCAGTGTAGCGGTAGAAGGCGCCGACACCGAGTAGTTACCTTCCAGATCCGTATTCGTACCGCGTGTGGTTCCTTTCACAGTAATCGCAACGCCCGGTAATTCACCACCTTTGGCGTCGACTACTTTACCAGACACATTGACATCCTGGGCGTTGATACCTGATACAACTGCAAAAATAAACAGGGTCATCATGAATAGTGAACGGAGCACCGGCCCAAGTCTTTGCCCCGAAGTGTCACCTGCTTTCAACGCATCATGTTGAAGCATTCGAGAGAATAATTTACTCATAAATTAATTAGGTTTTTTGGTTAATGATAGTATGACCACAATTGTATTATTTTATCATTTTGGAACTAAAAATACCATTTCAACTGCAAGCTCATACAAATGCTGACACAAGCAAAAAACGGGCCAAAAATTCAAAATTTTACAAAAATGATTCGCAAATTACTATAATTATTTTCTCTATTGCAAGAAGTAGGGTATTTTGAAAGAAGGGACACCTGTGACATTTTCTGGTACGCAACAAAAAATATGGTACGATATTTACATTTTTTACCGTATACGCTCGCCATAATGCTGGCAATCGGAATGCTTCAAAACCCTACCCAACCGAGCCATTAAACATTCTGATCAATTAAGTTTAAAATGCTAATTCCTTGTTTGTAACTTTGAGGCTGATATTTTAAGACCTTTTGCCCTTATATGACTCGCACGTCTTCTGTTTCCAAAACCGATTTAAGTTCGCTTGCTGAACAAATTGAAGGTGACCTCTTTTTCGACAATACCATCCGTACCCTTTACGCGACCGACGCCTCTGCTTACCGGGAAATGCCTCTGGCAGTAGCCATTCCCAAAACGCATAACGATATTAAGCAGCTGATAAATTTTGCCAAAAAACACAAAACCTCCCTGATACCGCGTACCGCCGGCACCTCGCTGGCAGGCCAGGTAGTGGGAAGTGGGATTGTGGTCGACACATCAAAAAACTTCACCAAGATTATTGAGATCAATACGCAGGAACGATACGTTCGTGTGGAACCGGGAGTGGTTCGAGATGAGTTAAATATGGCTCTCAAACCATTTGGATTGTATTTTGGGCCGGAAACATCGACGGCCAACAGGGCGATGATCGGAGGTATGGTGGGAAACAATTCCTGCGGATCCAACTCGGTAGTGTACGGAAGCACCCGCGAACACCTCCTGGAGGTGAAAGCCATCTTATCGGATGGCAGTGAAGCCACTTTCGCCAATGTTGTACCTGATAGATTTTCGGATCAGGCCACAACACTTGAAAACCGGATTTATTCGAAAACATTTGAAATATTATCTGATCCGGCAAACCAGCGCGAAATAAGAAAAGAATTCCCCAAACGCAGTGTGGAGCGGCGAAACACGGGTTACGCACTAGACATGCTGCTCGACACCGAACCTTTTACTGCACTAACTCCGGAAGGGGACAAAAGCGACGCATTTAACATGTGTAAGCTGATCGCAGGTTCGGAAGGCACATTGTGCTTTCTTACCGAGATCAAACTCAACATCATACCGCTTCCTCCAAAAACACAGGGACTTTTGTGTGCGCACTTTACCTCCATCGACGAAGCACTGAAGGCAACTATTCTGGCACTCAAATATAAACCTCAGGCAGTAGAATTAATTGATGGTTATGTACTGGAATGTGCGGCTGCCAATAAAGAGCAAAGCGCGAATGCATTTTTTGTAAAAAATACCGAGGATGGTGAATATCCGGCGATACTCGTTGTGGACTTGTCGAGGGAAACAAAAGAAGAAGTAGAATCACTCGCTGCCAGCCTGGAACAGGATTTTATCCAGGCAGGAATGGGTTACCACTATCCGTTGTTATTTGGAGACGATACTAAAAAAATATGGACACTGCGAAAAGCTGGCCTGGGTTTGTTGAGCAATTTACCGGGTGATGAAAAAGCAGTTGCGGTTATCGAGGATACAGCTGTGGACGTAGCCGACCAGCCCGAATATATCCGGCAGTTCAATGAGATATTAAAAAAACATAACATGTCTGCTGTGCATTACGCACATGCCGGCTCTGGTGAATTGCATTTGCGGCCCATTATTAACTTAAAGACGAAGGAAGGCCATGCGCAATTCCGTACGATAGCCGAAGAAATTGCTACGCTGGTGAAAAAATTCCAGGGTTCGTTATCTGGTGAACACGGAGATGGCCGGCTAAGGGGTGAATTCATCCCGCAGATGGTTGGGCAGCACAACTATGAATTGTTCAAAGTGATCAAGCACACATGGGATCCGGACAATATCCTGAATCCTGGGAAAATTGTAGATACCCCACCCATGGATACATTTCTGCGTTATGAGGCCGATCAGACAACTCCCGAATTCAAAACCCATTTCCGGTTCCAAGACCAGACCATTCTGCAGCATGCAGAACAATGTAATGGTTCGGGGGATTGTAGAAAAACTGAAATGAGCGGAGGCACCATGTGCCCCAGTTTCATGGCGACACGTAACGAAAAGGACACCACAAGAGCACGGGCAAATATCCTTCGTGAAATGCTCACCCATTCCCCAAAAGAAAACCGTTTCGACAATAAAGAAATAAAGGAGGTCTATGACCTGTGCCTGGCGTGTAAGGGATGTAAAGGCGAATGTCCTTCCAATGTGGATGTCGCCAAGTTGAAAATGGAATTTTTGCAGCATTATCACGATGCGCACGGGATACCGGTACGTTCCTGGCTGGTAGGTAACTTTGCCAGACTGAACGCCCTAGCCAGTTATGTTCCCTGGGCTTATAATCTCGTTTTTAAAAACGCTCCTTTACGAAAATTCGCAAATACAGTTGTCGGCTTCCATCCCGAACGAACCATGCCCCTGCTGCACAACACAACTTTAAAAGACTGGTGGGAAAAACGAGGCTCCAAGGCGAATGGACAAGAGAATATTTCCGCCGGCCTCCATGCACCTTCTTCCCAAAAGATAGTTTATCTTTTTTGCGACGAGTTTACCAACTACAACGATGTGGAAATAGGCAAAAAAGCAATTCTCGTTCTGGAGCGGCTGGGGTACAAAGTAATCATTCCTGATCACGGCCCTTCCGGCAGGCCCCAGCTTTCAAAGGGTTTGCTCAGGGATGCCAAGAAACTGGCGGAAAATAACGTCAGACTTTTGAAAGACATCGTCTCGCACGGAACACCATTAGTTGGAATAGAACCGTCGGCTATACTCACTTTCCGTGACGAGTATCCTGACCTGGTCAGTGAAGAATTGATCGAAGACGCTAAAAAACTCGCCCTTAATGCGTTGCAATTTGATGAATTCATTGCGCGCGAGGCCGATTTAAAACATATATCGAAAGAGGTTTTCACCAAACAGAAAAAACTGATCAAACTCCACGGACATTGCCAGCAGAAGGCGATATCCAGTATGATCCCTACCAAAAAAATGCTCTCACTTCCGGAGAATTACACGGTTCAGCTGATACCATCGGGATGCTGTGGCATGGCAGGGTCATTCGGATATGAAAAGGAGCATTATGACCTGTCGATGCAAATAGGTGAATTGGTACTTTTCCCTACGGTTCGTAAACAAGCAGAAGAGACGATTATTGCTGCACCCGGAACGAGCTGCAGGCACCAGATTCATGATGGAACGGGGAGGAAAGCTTTACACCCTGCCGAAATTTTGTGGGAAGCATTGGTTTAGTGAAATGTAAAACGTAAAATGTGAGATGTGAGATGTGAGATGTCAAGTCAGGGATTGTTGAATGTGGTCAGGAAATGGTCAGGTGTAGCCAGGGATGGTGTTGACAATTAACTCGCTACGAAAAATGAGAAATGTGACGGTCAGGGATTGTTTAATGTGGTCAGGAAATAGTCAGGTGTACACAGGGATGGTGTTGATAATAAACTCGTTGCGAAAAGCACGACGAAAAATGTGAAATGTGGCCCATCTCACATCTCACTTCTCACTTCTCACATCTCACTTCTCACATCTCACACTTCAACATAATCTAAATCCTTCCCATATGTTTCCTCCATTTTCCAGAGAGAAATTATAGCAAGCAGAAAACATAAACCGCCGACCACGGCGCCGGCTTGTAAAGTACCCATTTCGGGCTTCAGCATCTGGAAAAAGGGAAGCGTTAAAAGTGTTGTGGCCCGTACATTGTTGGCCACGGACGTAGTAACGGTTGCCCGCAAATTGGTGCCGAATTGTTCGGCAGTTGTGGTGAGAAACATGGCAATGTAGCCGATAGAAAAACCGAGCCAACCATAACAGATATACAGGGTGGAAGGTGAATCAATTCCTCCAAACAACAACCAGCCAACGCCACACAAGGTCATCAGCATCATAATAAAAATCGCTTTGCGCCTCGACCTGAGCCATTGACTGAGCATACCGCTGAAAAAGTCTCCTGATACCACCCCCAGGTAGGTATAAAGTACACAGGCCCCCGCCTGAACGTCCGGGATTCCCAGGGCATTTGCAAACTCATTGCCAAAAGTTGCGAAAATACCAATAATCAGATACGTGGGTAAGGCAATTCCCATGCAGCGAAGATACCTAAAGAGCCGTGTTCGGTTGGTAAAAATAGTGAGCCAGTGTAAAGACTTGGTTCCGTTTTGCAATGTTTTGGTAAAAAGCACCGATTCCAGTACATTGACGCGCATGGCCAACAAAGCTATCCCCATTCCTCCACCTATAAAATAAGCTGTACGCCAGTCCGTAAGCTTTACAGTAAAAAAAGCAGCAACGGCTCCAAGCAAGCCGACGCCGGCAACCATAGACGCACCATAACCGCGATACTGTCTTGGCAATATCTCTGCAATCAGTGTGATCCCGGCACCCAACTCCCCTGCCAGTCCAAGGCCCGCAAAAAACCGGAGAAAGGCATACATATCCACGCTTGTCACAAATCCGCAAACAATATTAGCGACGGAGTACATGATGATGGAGCCAAAAAGCACTGAGCGACGCCCGAGCTTATCTCCCAATATACCCCAGAAAAACCCGCCGATCAATAAACCCGCCTGCTGCCAGTTGTATACCCTGGCACCAATGGTGGATACTTGCGCCTCCGAAAGCCCCAGATCCACAAGACTTGGAACCCGAACCACATTGAATAACAACAAATCATAAACATCAACGAAATAGCCCAGGGAAGCGACAATGACGGGAAGCGATAACAAGGCGCGTAGTGCAGTAGTAGGAGGAGCAATGGGAATCATTTGTACGGTTTTCAGTCGATAAAAAATATTAGGGTAGCAAGGACCGGCAGCTTCCAACCAGATCGCACGCATATCAGTCAATAACTTTTCGTCTTGTGGCCTTTGTTTCGGATTTTCTTTGTTTACTTTCCAATCGTTCTTTTTTGGAAGCGAGGGTAGGACGCGTTGGTCTTCGTTTTTTTGGGTCAGTGAACGCTTTTTTAATCAGCTCATAAAATTTAACTATAACTTTTTCTTTATTAGCCAGTTGCGAACGTTCAGTCTGATGATACAAAACCAAAACCTTCTCGTTGGTGAGCTTAGAGGCCAATCTCACATAAAGTTTTTCTTTTTGTTCTTCTGTCAGTACGGCCGACCCTGCGATATCAAATCTTAGCTCAACCTTCGTTTCGACTTTATTAACATTTTGCCCACCTGCTCCTCCACTACGCGCCGTTTGAAACACCAATTCGGGATATAACTTTTCTGGATCTGTCATCGTTTGGTTTAATTGTTTGTTAACGCTTGTTAATGTTCATACAGTCCTATGGGGGTTTTTCGCTTTACAAATGTCTTTGAATCACAAAATCAACATTCCCAAATAATTCAACAATTTAACAATCAGCATATTAAGAGATTTTTTAAACACTGAACGAAAATGATGCTATTGATTTAACCAGCAAACGGCTATCTCTATGACCACAAAGTTCGTTAAACCCAAAAACAATTTAAATGTCCAACCATCGATTTTAGAAAAAACAACCAATAAATCTATATAGCCATGAAAACCATATGGAAACTTCGGGTACTGGGCCTATTCCTCTTGCTGATTGCCGGCCTTGCAACGCAAACTCCGGTTCAGGCCCAACCCGGAGTTCGTATTTCCTTTCAGACATTTTACAATGATTTGTCCCCTTATGGCCGATGGACCACCTCTCGAGAGTACGGCTCCATATGGACACCTTATGTGGAAGCCGGTTTCCAACCCTATTCTACCAATGGTTACTGGGAGGTTACCGAATATGGTAACACATGGGTTTCCGATTATGACTGGGGCTGGGCACCTTTTCACTATGGCCGCTGGTCATTTGACGATTACAACGGCTGGTTCTGGATCCCCGGTTACGAATGGGGCCCTGCCTGGGTAAACTGGCGCTCGGGTGGCGAATATTACGGTTGGGCTCCCTTAGGCCCGGGCATGAGTATCAATGTGTCTATCAACATCCCGTCGTTCTGGTGGGTGTTTGTACCGCAACGATACATCGCCGACAGATACTGGCACAATTACTGCGCACCCAGGGGAAGAGTAACGCACATTTACAATCAGACCACGATAATCAATAACTATTACGGCAGCAATAACCGCCGGTATGCGTCTGGTCCAAGACGCGATGAAATTGAGCGGGTAACCCGCAGAAGTGTTCCGGTGCGTCAGATTGATATGAACCAGAGAGGACGTGTGATTTCAGATCGATCAGACAACCGCAGCTATAATGGAAGGTCCAACGAAACTTATTCTGCAGACAGAAACGGCCGGGTTTATAACGGTAGTCGGGAAAGTAACCGTACAGCCCCATCCAATGACCGGGGACGTGTTTATAGTGAACCCGATCGGAGCAATGATCGTGTACTAAACAATAGAAATACCGACAATGGAAGAGCTGAACGAGTTAATCCTGCCTACGACAGAAGCACGCCGGAGGGATCATCCAACCGAAGAAACCGCGACAGTAATCCGCAGTCTCAGCAACCCACCAATTCGGACCGCCGAAGCAGTGGATTTGAGAATGGCAGGCAATCACCTGCCGCCTCCGAACCCCGGGTAGAAAGATCCGCCCCTTCATACAGTCCGGAGAGCAACCGGAGATCATCGGGCAGGTCACAGGAAAGCACCGGGCAAAGCAACGGAAGACGGGGCGGAGAAGCACCGGCGGTACGCCAGGAACGAAGCGGTACGGAATCACGTGGCAATTCTCAGCGTAATGAACGTTCCACACAAGGGAATTCAGGTGGCAATGAAAGATCGGAAAGAGGCGGACGAGGCCCGCGTTAAACCCAGAAGTCAATTAATGTCAAAGAAGTCAACTTTTTAAAAGTTGACTTCTTTTTTTGTAGCCTCCCGTTTTTCCTTACCATGCCGAAAAATGCTAAATTTGAAACCCTATCAACAATTCAGCTTTAATGGAAATCCAGTTTGACATAGAGTTTAAAGAAAGTGCGCCAAAATACATGCAGATAATCAAATCGCTTCTGCTGGCAATTGGCAAGGGGAAACTCAAAAGAGGAGATAAAATTCCGTCCATCAATCAGTTGAGTGAAGAGTATTTACTATCAAGAGATACGGTTGAAAAAGCGTACAAGCATTTAATAAGAGATGGTGTACTTATTTCGGTACGGGGAAAAGGGTACTTCATCAACCGGGTCGACATTGAAACCACGGTTCGGATCCTCCTGGTCTTCAATAAGATCAGCAATTACAAAAAGCAGATCTACAACGCCTTTGTCGAAAACCTGGGACGTAACGTGAACGTGGATCTGCATATCCATCACTCAAACGTTAACATTTTCAAAAACCTGATTAAAAATAGCCTGGGAGAATACGACTACTATGTAATCATGCCCCATTTCTATGATAAAGCCGAGGAAGCCATTGATGTATTAAAATTGATTCCCGGGGAAAAGCTGATATTGCTGGACAAGGATGTGGAATTAAATACGAAAAAACATTCGTCGGTGTTTCAAAACTTTGAAAAGGATATCGTTTCCGCACTGACCGAAGCCATAGATCTGCTGAAAGGGTACAACAAGATTATTCTTATTTTCCCAACGATTATTCTATATCCCAAAGAGATCATTAAGGGATTTCGAATTTTTTGCATCCAACAGGCGCTGGAGCATGAAATTATCTATGATTTTCAGGAAAACAGTGCTGTCACGAACAACGCCGCCTACGTAGTGATCGAAGAAAATGACTTGGTCAATCTGATCAAAAAATGCCGCGAACAACAGCTGACCATAGGAAAAGACATCGGGATTATTTCATACAATGAAACACCCCTGAAAGAGATCCTTCTCGATGGCATCACAACCATTTCGACAGACCACGAACAAATGGGAAAAACCGCTGCGCAGCTCATCAATGAAAATCGCAAAGCGATCATTAAAAATCCGTTTACGCTGATCAGGAGAAAGTCTTTGTAAAAAAAACTGTGCCTCTCCTATTCAGGAAGAGGCACAGGGAATATTCTTTAAAAAAATGAATTGAAATATCACAATCCGGTCGCAACGGTTACTTTTCCGCGCTCATTCATCAGTTCTGATCTTACTTTCAGATTCCGGAACAGCCCGATCGGGTCGAGCGAGCCCCCACTCTGGCGCATTGCTTCCCTTACCAAAGGCCGGACATCGGTTCTGAACGCATTTTGCAAAAGTTGCTGAGCAAGCACCACGTCATTCTCAGCCCGGGCAATTTCCAGTTTTTTACTATCCAGAATCAACGCCTGTGCGTACGAAAGCAAGATCGCTTCCACCGACTGCAGCAAGTCTTCCAAAGGATCTTTTACATTATGACTGGCGTCGATCATCCACGCAAATCCATCGCTACCCTTTCCGGCGCGCTTCATACCCTCCACAAGCTCCACGAAAATCAGGAAAAGCATGTAAGGCCTGATACTTCCCACCGTAAGATCATCATCACCATACTTGGAGTCATTGAAATGGAAACCAGCCAGCCGGCCCTCCATCATGAGGGTGGCTACAATCTGTTCGATGTTGGCATTAGGGAGGTGATGCCCCAGATCTACCAGCACATCGGCCTTGGCACCGAGTTTCTGACAGAATAAAAGTGAACTGCCCCAATCCTGTATCACGGTTGAATAGAAATTGGGTTCATAGGCTTTGTATTCTACAAACACTTTCCAGTCATCCGGTAATGCCGCGTATATCTCCTGGAGTGATTCCAGCGTATTTTGAAACGACTTTACAAAATTGGACTGGCCCGGAAAACAGGAACCATCCGACAGCCAGACTGACAATGCTTTTGAACCTAAATCTTTGCCGTATTTGATGACTTCAATATTATGATCGACAGCCTGTTTTCGAACTTTCGGATCCACATGCGACAAAGAACCAAACTTGTAGGACAGCTCCTGATCTTTCTGATCCTGAAAGGTGTTGGAATTCACGGCATCGAACTTCAGGTCAAAAGAAGATGCCAGGTTCATCACATCGCCTGCATTCGATGGAATATCCCAGGGAATGTGGAGGGAAATGGAGCCACTTGAGCGGTTCAAGCCATGCAGCAATCCCACATCTTCAATTTTTTCCTCCAGTGAGCGCGGCTCTCCCCCTCCCGAAAAACGTCCGAACCTAGTACCGCCTGTTCCCAACGCCCAACTTGGAATCGCCACCTGAAAAGCTTCCAGGGCGTCCACAATTTTATTGGCGTCGATTCCCTGCTCACCAAGCTGCTCTTTCAAAAACACAAACTGATTGTTATGCCTTGAAAGCAGGCCTTCGTTGTACTGATCTATTTTTTGTTGCTCAATTCTCATGTTCTTTAGCTGTTAGCTGTTAGCGATTGGCTGTCAGCTGTTTTTTGCATTAAGTTAAAACGACAGCCTTGGAACCATTCGCTCCAAGGCTGACTAGCAAACTTTAAACTCAATCAAGCAAGCAACTATCGGACAAATGCGGCAGGAACACCTCCGTCTACATTGATCACATTGCCCGTGCTTTTACTCAACAGACCTCCCACCAAAACGAATACACCGTTGGCGATGTCTTCCGTATGGATCTCTGCTCCCAATACCGTACGTTTTGCGTAATAGGCAGGCAATTCTTCTATTTTAATTCCATATGCTTTGGCACGCCCGGCTGCCCAGCCACTTTCCCATATTTTACTTCCTGAAATAACAGCATCCGGATTGACCACATTAACCCGAATTTTGTCAGGCCCCAGTTCAGCAGCAAGCAGACGTGTCATATGCTGCTGCGCTGCTTTGGCAGTTCCATACGCCACGTTGTTTGGACCAGAAACGAGTCCATTTTTACTCGCAATGTTAACGATATCGCCGCCCAGCCCCTGCTGACGCATAATGGCTACCGCTTCCTGTGATACAAGGAATTGTCCTTTCACCAACACGTCCTGCAAAATATCCCAATCCTTCACCGTTGTTTCAGCCAGCGGTTTCGAAATGGAAAGCCCTGCACAGTTGACCACAATATCAATACCACCAAATGTTAGCTTTGTGGTATGGAAAGCCGCTTTGATCTGATCGGGATCCAGTACGTTGGCGACCGTAGTTGCAGAAAAGTCTTTACCGAATTTAGCGTCAAATTCCGCCTTCGTTTCTGCAAGCGCCTTTTCATCAATGTCAGAGATAACCACGCAAGCACCTTCCTGAAGGAATTTTTGGGCAATCGCTTTTCCAATTCCGCCTGATCCTCCGGTCACGATCGCCACCTTACGTGAAAGAGCAACTTCTTTCGGCATCCGCTGCAATTTTGCTTCTTCAAGCAACCAGTATTCAATATCAAAGGCTTCCTGCTCCGGCAGCGACACATAGGAAGAAATTGCCTCGGCGCCTTTCATCACATTGATTGCATTGATGTAAAATTCGGATGCAACCCTTGTAGTTTGTTTGTCCTTGGCAAAAGAGAACATCCCTACACCGGGCAACAAAATGATCACCGGATTCGGGTCACGCACCGCCGGACTGTTGTCGTGCTTGCAACGATCGTAATAGGCCTGATAACCCTCACGGTACGTCTCAAACTGAGGACGGATATGTTCCAGTATTTCCTGATCCGTTCCATCCAGCTTTTCAAAAGGCAAGTCGAGTACCAACGGACGAATTTTCGTACGCAGAAAGTGATCCGGGCAACTCGTTCCCAGGGGTGCGAGCTTGTCCAGGTCATTACTGCCAATGAATTCAAGCACGCGAGCATCGTCCGTAAAATGACCGATCATCGCCTGTTTCTCAGATGCCAGACCTCTTAAATAAGGCGCAAGTTTACCCGCAATTTCCAATCGCCGTTCTGATGATTCACTCTCCAGCCGCTGCCCTCCGAATACCGGACGACTTTTGCCGTAATTCGCTTCAAGATAAGCCGAAGCTTTTTCAATGGTGTCGAGCGTATTGATATAAGACTCATAGGCCGTGTCTCCCCAGGTGAACAAGCCATGCCCACCCAGTACGATTCCGCGTATGCCCGGATTATCCGCCAAGGCTTTTTCCAGTTTCAATCCCAGATCAAAGCCAGGACGTTGCCAGGGAACCCACGCTAGTTCGCCATGGAAAAGTTCGCGTGTAATTGCCTCACCCTCCTTCGAAGCCGCTATGGCTATCAGAGCATCGGGATGAAGGTGATCGATGTGCTTAAATGGCAATAAACCATGTAAAGGAGTATCTATGGATGGAGCCTTAGATTTAAGATCAAAGATACAGTGATTGAAAAGTTCAACCATTTCATCCTCAAACTCTAGTCCCCGGTACACATTTTTTAAATTATGCAGGCGATCCTGAAAAAGGCCGGCCAGTCCGCTTCTTTTGAGCGTCCCAATGTCACCACCAGAGCCTTTGATCCACATTACTTCAACCGGATTGCCGGTTAAAGGATCTTTTTCAATTGTTTTGCAGCTGGTATTCCCACCAGCATAGTTGGTCAGGCGCAGGTCGGCACCCAACAAATTGGAACGGTACAAAAGAAGTGCAACCTGGTCATCACCAAGTGACGCTGCCTTTTCATCGTCCCATAAATAACTTACGTATTTGTACTGATCTGCTTTTGAACTGCTCATATATTGTTATTTAATATTCTTTATGAAAGGACGAATCAATGGTATAAAAGCATGTACCACCCCCGATGCTACTGATTCTAACACAGTACAAGATTATCAAACTTAGGCAAGGCCTGCGTCCTGTGGTATCCTGCACGTTGAAATAAAGGAAGAAATTATGGTAGTTAAGACAGAGAGCTATATAGAAATCTTAGAAACCAGAAGTCATCTTGTCTTTAAACTTCGAACGATAATTCCTGGTTTCCAGCCACCTTCGGGGCTCAAACTCACTTCCACACCAATCCCATATTCCAAAACATAAATCCATATATATCCGCCTGGGTTTCCAGGGCTTTCTTGGTGTTGCTTGCACCATGCCCGGAATTGGTGTCGATACGGATTAATAAAGGATTGCTTGATGAAGCACCTGCTTTGGCCTGCAGCTCCGCTGCATATTTGAATGAGTGCGCAGGTACCACGCGATCGTCGTGATCGGCCGTGGTGATCATCGTGGCCGGATACTTACCTCCTTCTTTTATGTTGTGTAAGGGTGAATAGCCATACAACATCTTGAATTCCTCAGCGTTATCGCTGCTTCCATAATCAGCGATCCAGTTCCAGCCGATGGTGAATTTATGAAAACGAAGCATGTCCATCACGCCTACTGCCGGAAACGCCACTTTAAATAACTCGGGACGCTGGTTCATTACCGCACCCACCAGCAGGCCGCCGTTGGAGCCGCCCTGAATCGCCAGCTTGTTGGGGGATGTATACTTTTCTTTGATCAAAAATTCAGCGGCTGCAATAAAATCGTCAAACACATTCTGTTTTTTTAGCTTCATGCCCTGTTCATGCCACTTTTCACCATATTCACTTCCACCTCTCAGATTGGCCTGAACGAATACGCCCCCCTGATCCAGGAAAGGAATCCGGGTAGGACTGAAAGCGGGTGTCAGGCTGATGTTGAAGCCTCCATATCCATATAAGATCGTTGGGTTGGAACCGTCCAGTTTCAATCCTTTCCTGTAGGTGATAAAAGCCGGGATTTTTGTACCATCCTTGCTTGGATAAAAAACCTGCTTGGTCTCGTAGTCATCGGGCCGGAAAGAGACCTCGGGTTCCCGGAAAACAGTGCTATTTCTGGTCGCGATGTCGTATCTGAAAATGGTTGGGGGATAATTGAAGGAAGTGTAGGTATAAAAAACAAACGTATCCTCTTTTTCTCCCCCAAATCCGCCGGCCGTTCCCAAGCCCGGCAATTTCACTTCGTTCTCCAGCGAGCCCTCTTGATCATAAACATATATGCGGGTCGTTACATCTTTGGAATAACTTGCAAACAGCTTGCCCCCGGCAGCTCCCACACCTTGAAGTGGCTCGGGTTTCTCGGCTAAGAAGGGTTTCCATACTTTCGACTTCATATCATAAAAAAGTACTTTCCCATTAGGTGCATTTTCATTTGTTTCGATCAGAAACCCGTCCTTCAGGTTCTCGATCACTCCAAAACTAAAATCTGTTATTTCTTCTTTGACAGGAATAAACCTAGACTCCCCCCTTTTCAGTACCCAAAGCCCGTTACCGTCCTTCCCTTTCCCCCGGTCGCTCACCGTAAGTACGGCGTATTGCTCATCCTCAGTTGTACCCAAGGTATGGAACCGTTGCGGATTTGCCGAGTCTTCAAAAACCAGCTTATCATCACTTTGCTGTGTACCTATTTTGTGAAAAAACACCTGATGATTCTCATTTTTGGCCGCCAAAGCGCTACCCTCAGGTTTTGGATAACGGCTGTAAAAGAATCCATCCCCTTGCCATGCCGCCTGGGAGACCTTCACCCATTCAACCTTGTCAGGTAACATTTTGAGGGTGGCCATGTCCATCACCTCATACACCTGCCAGTCCGACCCACCCTTGGAAAACCCGCACACGGCATATTTCCCATCCTTCGATAAACTGAAAACACCAAGCCTGGTGGTTCCGTCAGCAGATAGTTTATTGGGATCCAGAACCACTTCCGGATTACCTTTCAACCCCTTTTGACGGTACAGTACCGATTGATTCTGGAGTCCGTCATTTTTGTAAAAATAAAAATAGGGCCCCTTCTTCGACGGAGCCGAATATTTAGGATAGTTATAGGCTTTCTCTAAATCTGCAAATATTTTCCCCCGAAAGGGTATTTTGTTCAAATAGCCAAAGGTCAGTTCATTTTCCTCCTTTACCCAGGCGGCTGTTTCTGGGGATCGATCATCTTCCAGCCAGCGATAAGGATCCTGTACTTTGGTACCATGGTACTCATCCACATGGTCATTTTTGGGAGTTACCGGGTATTGCACCACCTGCGCAAAAGCGCCATCGGCTAAGGCAACCATACTTGCTATCATTCCAATCATTTTAATTTTCATACAAATTTGCAATTATCATAAGCTTATGGCACAGCGACATTTTTTTATTCTTAAACGAAGAATTGTTTAAAAGTAGAAAAATTATTTTGACAGCCTTTCTTCATATCCTGCTAAGTTTTGCTAAATTTAGTTTAATTGGCAAAACATATCTCCGGCATGGACTATCCCGAACCTTTCTCAAGAAACTGGCGGTTCCACTCCCGGCACTTAAAACCCTGTAAATGAATCGGAATAGAAAATCCCTGCTTCTCCTTTTTTTATATGTTATACTTTTTCAAATCAATGGTCAGGGACAGCAGTTACAATTCCGGACGGATACGGAAAAGCCGGGGTTTATTGATTTAAGGGCGCAGGATTTCAACAAGCAGAGTGCTTTTCTTGATGGGAAATGGAAATTTTACTGGAAGGCATTGCTGCCCCCTGGCCATAAACCTGAATACTTTGAGTACATACATTTCCCCCAGCTTTGGAATACAACGGTATGGAAAAAGTGCCCGATTTCCACCGACGGATACGCAACGTATGAGGTAACCGTTTTATTACCGAAAACCAAGGAACAACTGGGCCTTAGAATTCCGGATGTGCAAAGCGCCTTCCATTTTTATGTAAATGGAAAACTACTGGCAACCAACGGCACACCTGGTACCTCAAAAGAAACGACCATTCCTTATTGGTCTTACCAGGTCAAGCCCATTACCGTGTCTGGAGATACATTGTCTGTTATCATTCAGGTTTCTAATTTTCATCATGTAAAAGGTGGCCCCGACAAAAGCATAGAGATCGGCCTGCTCAGCCAGCTTCAGGCAACCCGGGATGTGGAACATGCATTTGATTACTTTCTGACCGGATGCATTTTTATGGGAGGATGTTTCTTCCTCGGACTGTACCTGTTTGGACGCCACGACCGGGCCATTTTATATTTTTCACTCTTCTGCCTGAGTTACAGCTACCGCATCATCGGATCCCGAAAATATACGCTGCATTCACTTTTCCCTGATTTAAGCTGGAGTTTTACAATACACTGCGAATACATATCACTTTTTTTAGCCGTTGCATTTTTCGCGCTCTACACCAAGAATTTATACCCCGACGATGCCCCTCAGAAGCTCATGTCGGTCATGGCAGGCATTTGTCTTGGCCTGGCCGTTATTACCCTCATCTCCCCTCCTATACTCTTCTCCAGACTGATCGATCCATTTATGATCGTAATCATGACCTACATTGCGTTTGCCGTCTACATTTACCTGAAAGCCGTACGAAACAACCGGATAGGGGCGCGATATGCGCTTGTAAGCACAGTGGCCATTTTTATTATCGTTATTTCCATCATCGTTGAATACTATTACATTGCCACTCCTCTCGATATCATCTTATTTCTGGGCTATCTGGTATTTTTCTTTTGTCAATCCCTTATACTTACCTTCCGTTTTGCCTTCACACTCAAACAAGCGAAGGAAGAGGCCGAGTTGGGTCTCAAGGTAAAAAGTGAGTTTCTGAGTACCATGAGCCACGAAATCAGGACTCCTTTGAACTCGGTGATCGGTATGACCCATTTCATTAGACAGGAATCCCCTAGGCCCGATCAAAAAGAACACCTCGACAGCCTGCTTTTCTCTGCAAACAATTTACTTTCCATAGTCAACGACGTTCTGGATTTCAGTAAGATTGAGGAGGGTAAAATCCATTTCTCCCAGGGCCCGGTTGATATTTCCGCTATCGCCCGTAATATTATGGCTGGCTACAAAATAGGTTCAACCAATCGGGAACTGAAATTCATTCTTGACATAGAAGAACACTTGCCGGATCAGATAACGGGTGACGTAACCCGGCTATCACAGGTTATTGGTAATCTGGTCAGCAATGCCGTTAAGTTCACTCCACAGGGTTTTGTCAAGTTAATCATTCGTCCACTATCCCGTACCGATCAGAACATCACACTGGAAATAGCCGTCGAAGATTCCGGAATCGGTATCGCGGAGGATAAACAGCAAATGATCTTTGAGCGCTTTACGCAGGTGGATTCATCGTCTTCAAGGGTATTTAGCGGAACAGGGTTGGGATTGGCTATCAGCAAACGCATTCTTGAATTACAGGGGATTGAACTTCAGCTCAACAGCGTTCTCGGAAAGGGTTCTAAATTCTTTTTTGTTCAGACCTTCCCCATTTTAAAGGAAAAAGAAAGAGAGACCGTTCTTCCTGCAAAGGAAGCTCCGTTGCCCTTATCAGGCGTACAAATATTGATAGTAGAAGACAACCCAATGAATGTGCTCGTCCTTCAGAATTTCCTGAAACGCTGGGGCGCCATCTCCGAAGTTGCCCACAATGGACAGGAAGGTTTGGACCTGCTGGATACCTCCCGACATCAGATCATACTCATGGACTTGCACATGCCAGTAATGGATGGTTACGAAGCGACCAAAAATATCCGGACCAGAGGGGAAGCCATCCCTATCATTGCCCTTACTGCCAGTGTCGCCCTCGACGTTGAACACGATGTATTCGCTATTGGCATCAACGAAATCGTTGTAAAACCCTTTGTACCCGACAATTTGCTCTCGGTGATTCTAAGCTTCGTAACGCCGAAACAGGAAGAGCCCTGACCTATGTGTTGAACAAAATAAATAACCACATAAAAGCATAGAAAACATAGGCACTCACGCAAATCTATGTGACCTATGTTTCTATGTGTTAACAAATAATACCACATAGGATCATAGGAAACATAGGCGGCCACGCAAATCTATGTGACCTACGTGTTAATAAATAAAACACTACTTCCTTTTATAGTAATTCAGTGAAACGCCGGCAGCGCTTCCTTTTTCGCTCAGCGTGTAAAATCCTTTCGCAGCACGGTCAAAGCTTACCGCTTCCCCCTGGGGCTCCATGACCACATCCAATTTTTTGGTGGCCGGTTTGAGCAGGGTTTGCCCAATGGTTTCCCCTTCCTTTTTTTGCCAATAATAAACGGACAGATAGGTTCGCAAGAGTATCTCATTCCCGTCAACGGAAACATTACCTCCCGTGGCAACCGTAACCAACGGAACGTTTCCAATGCGTTCTGCATTGATGGTTTCGGTCGTGGATTGCGGAAATGGCAAACGATAAATTCCTGATTTGTCTGTTTCCTTGGATATAATGAAAATATCCCTGGACTGCGGATCCACCAGGATGGTTTCTGCGTCACGAGGCCCGTCAGGGTACCTGAAAATGATTTTTTCAAGGTCCGTCTGTTTAAAGGCGCCATTGGCATCAGCAATTTCCCGGAAGCGATAAATAACATTCTCCGCTCTCATCGGTGGATTGTTATTCCCGATATCTGCAATATACAGATAGTTCACCCCAGATAGAGGACCTGGGCCAACAGCAAGATCCTCCCAGTCATGGTTGATGCTGCCCGGCACGTCATACGGCTTTATGTTTTTACCATCCGGACTAATCAGGTATACCGCATGTGGTTGGCCCGAATCCTGGATTGTCCATAAGTAACCATCGAGATTGGCACTCACCGCGAGCCCGGACGCTTCATCGATTATCCCGGGTGCAATGCTAACAGATTGCGGACTGGACTCAAAGGATCCCGCCCCACCCGCAACAGGTTCAGGAGCAGGATCGCAGCTCCAGGAAAACAGCAACCCCACAAAAAACATTTGCCCTCCGATCCATTTCCCCACGTTATTTAAATTCATAAAAGACACTTCATGTTACATTTAGTAAAAATACGTACTTTTGCGGCACTTTATTATAAACAGCTTCTTTGTAAGAGTATTAAAATATTTATATGTTACGAACGCATACCTGTGGGGAATTAAACTTAGCGCATGTAAACGAGGATGTAGTGTTGTGTGGATGGGTTCAAAGAATCCGGGACAAAGGAGGAATGATCTGGCTGGATTTACGTGATCGGTATGGTTTAACTCAACTACTTTTTGAAGAAGGGAAAACCCCTTCAGAGGTATTGCAGGCAGCACGAACACTAGGACGGGAATTTGTCATTGAGGCAAAGGGAAAAGTGATTGAGCGGGTTGCCAAAAATGACAAAATCCAGACGGGATCAATAGAAATAAGAATCACCGGCATTACCATCCTCAACCCGGCCAAGTTGCCTCCTTTCCTTATTGAGGATGAAACAGATGGTGGTGATGACATCCGGATGAAATACCGGTATCTGGACCTCCGACGAAACACTGTACGGGAAAAACTACAGCTACGGCACCAGGTTGCCCGCCATACCAGAGCTTATCTGGACGACCTTAACTTTATTGAAGTCGAAACGCCGGTATTGATCAAATCCACACCCGAAGGAGCACGGGACTTTGTGGTGCCAAGCCGGATGAATCCGGGCGAATTTTATGCCTTACCGCAATCCCCGCAAACATTCAAACAATTGCTGATGGTGGCCGGTTTTGACAGGTACTATCAAATCGTAAAATGTTTCCGTGACGAGGATTTAAGGGCAGACCGACAACCCGAATTCACACAAATTGACTGTGAAATGTCATTTGTTACCCAGGAGGATATCCTCAATACCTTTGAAGGACTTATCCGGAATCTGTTCCGTAAAGTGAAGGGAATTGAGTTGCCCGAAGTTCCGCGTATGACCTATGCCGATGCCATGCGCCTATATGGCTCCGACAAGCCTGATATCCGTTTCGATATGAAGTTTACGGAGCTGAAAGGCGAGGATCAGGATCTTACATCGGGAAGTAACTTCGGCGTTTTTGACGAAGCCGAGTTGGTTGTGGGCGTTTGTGCTCCTGGGTGCGCTACTTACACCCGCAAACAAATGGACGAATTGACGGATTGGGTCAAACGTCCACAGATTGGAGCAAAAGGACTGATCTATGTACGATACAATGCCGACGGTTCGATAAAATCCTCAGTAGATAAGTTTTATTCCGAAGAAATCTTAAGGACATGGGCAGAAGCATTTGACGCAAAACCCGGTGATCTGCTGTTGATCCTTTCAGGCCAGGCAGATAAAGCCCGCAAGCAACTGAACGAAGTTCGACTGGAAATGGGATCACGACTGGGCTTCCGCAATCCGGATGTTTACCACGTTTTGTGGGTCCTCGACTTCCCGCTTCTTGAATACGGCGAAGCAGAAGACCGCTGGTTTGCTATGCACCATCCATTCACCAGCCCCAAACCCGAAGATATCCCCCTACTGGCAACAGACCTGGGCAAAGTTCGGGCCAATGCTTACGACATGGTGATCAACGGTGTGGAGGTGGGTGGCGGATCCGTCCGGATTTTTGAGCGGGATCTACAGCAACAGATGTTTGGCATTTTAGGTTTTTCACCCGAAGAAGCCCAGGAACAGTTCGGCTTCCTGATGAATGCTTTTGAGTTCGGAGCACCGCCACATGCAGGAATTGCCTTTGGTTTCGACAGGCTTTGCTCGCTTTTTGGTGGCGTGGATTCCATCCGGGATTTCATTGCTTTCCCTAAAAACAACTCCGGACGTGACGTAATGATCGATTCACCGTCTATTATTTCTGATGGACAGCTGAAGGAGTTATCGATCCGCGTCGAGAACAGGGTTTAACTGGGACTACCCAATTCAACTAACCCGTAAAAAGTATAACACAAAAGTGAATCAGGTAAATATACCGATGATTAGCAGGTTAATCTTATTCATGTACTGAGAAAAACCTAGTGAAATTCAATTTAATATAAACTTTTACGCCTTGTTCATTTAAGAGACTGTCTTCTAGCTCACGACAAATATGATAAAAATAAAAAGCACCACTATCATTTTTACTTTTTTACTTTTTCTGACTGTTTCTATCGCCACGGCACAAAATAAATCTCAGACTGAAGTAACGAATCAAACCCAAAGAAGCCCTGGACAAACAACTAAGGAGGCCCCAAAAGTCAATGATATTGGCAATGCTGATCCCGATAATATGTCTGATACTCAGGTTCAGGATATTATGAAAAGGATGAGTGAATCAGGCTACAGCGAAGATCAACTGGAACAAGCGGCAAAGTCCCAAGGAATGAACGCTGCACAAATACAAAAGTTTAAAGAACGAGTGCAAGGACTTGGAAGTCAAAAGAAACCAACGGTTAACCAAGAAAAAACTAAAGAGGGTTACGACTTGGATAGTAAGAAGAATACAAAGGATGTTGAAAGCGAAAGTAGAATATTTGGTGCTCAATTTTTTAGCGATGCGTTTTCTTCATTCCAGCCCAATTTGAACATGCCTACTCCGGCAAATTATGTTATAGGCCCGGGTGATGAACTTTTGCTCGATTTAACAGGAGATAATGAAGTGAGCTATAAACTCATGGTCTCTCCAGAGAGTAATATTTCGGTCGAATACATAGGTCGGGTGTCAGTTGGAGGACTAACCATCGAGCAGGCGAAAAACAAGATAAAAACGCAAATGAATAATACCTACCCCTCGTTACGAAGTGGTAGAACGCAACTTTCCCTCAATCTCGGCAATATTAGAAGTATAAAAGTGATAATAAGTGGCGAAGTCATCAAGCCAGGCACTTACACGCTTCCTTCTGTAACCAGTGTTTTCAACGCCTTATATAACTCTGGCGGTCCTAGCGCCAGGGGTTCTTTCAGGAATATCCAGATCATTCGTAACAATAAAGTTATAGCCACTGTCGATTTGTATGATTTCCTCATTAATGGATTTCAAACTGGCAATATAAGATTACAAGATCTGGATGTAATTCATATACCTGTTTATCAGATTCATGTAGATGTGATAGGGGAGGTGAAAAGATCAATGATTTACGAAATCAAACCGAAGGAGACCCTGTCCGATCTTTTAAAGTACGCTGGCGATTTCTCCGACATTGCCTATAAAGCGAGAGTCAAAATTATTCAAAATACGTTTAACGCGCGTAAAATTCTTGTTGTTCCTTTCTCCGAATTCCAAAACTATATACCAAAAAACGGAGATAAGGTTTACATTGATTCCATCTTGGACAAACTCGAAAACAAGGTGCAGATTAATGGTGCGGTAAGCAGACCAGGACAGTTTGCATTTAAATCAGGGCTTAAACTTTCGGAACTAATCAAGCTTGCTGATGGACTTACACCTGATGTATTTATGAGTAATGGATATATTATTCGGCTGAACGATGATAATACCAATGCTATTGTCTCATTTAATTTATCGGAGGTAATGAAAGGTGGCACAACCGATATAGAATTAGAAAGAAACGATATCGTACAAATTTCCTCCATTTCCGACTTACGGGATGAATATAGCGTATCAATTCGCGGAGAAATTAGAAGACAAGGTTCATTTGCCTATGCCAATAATTTAACTGTTGAAAACCTGATTCAAATGGCCGGCGGCCTTAAGGATGGAGCAAATACAGGAGATATTGAAATTTCCAGAAGGATTAAAGGTGCTGATCTAAGCAAGAGTACTGCCAACGTTGCCCAGGTCTTTCATATTTCTGTAGATAGTAGCTTACGAATGTCAAATGCTAACTTTATACTTCAACCATTTGACATCGTCACTGTACGCCCTGTAGTAGGCTTTACACCGCTGCATCAGGTAAGAATTATTGGTGAGATAATAAGACCAGGTATTTACACCATCCAATCAAAGAATGAACGTATTTCGGATATGATTAAAAGAGCAGGCGGCCTTACGGCATTTGCTTATCCAGAAGGCGCATCGCTGAGGAGACCAGGAGTTAATGATGTTAATAAAGTACTCGATAAGGAGGAAAAAGTGCTTAGCGAATTGAATCTGATTCGATTGAGCGAAACTGGATTTGACGAAGCAAAAACAACGACTACAACAAATGTATCGTCCGAACTCGTCGGCATCGCACTTGAGAAAATATTGAGCAATCCGAGGTCCCGCAATGATCTTATACTTGAAGATGGAGATATAATACGCATACCAAGTTTATTGCAGACAGTCAAAATTAGTGGGGCCGTATTACGCCCGATCAGCGTTGTTTATGAACCGGGAAAATCCTTTAAATATTATATCCATAGTGCGGGTGGCTTTGCTCATAACGCATTAAAAAAACGCTCTTTCATTAGTTACTCAAACGGTTCCGTTCGGGGTACCAAAAAGTTGTTAGGATTCAACAATTTTCCTGATGTACAACCAGGATCAGAAATTTCAGTACCTCAAAAGGCCGAAAGGGAAAGAATGTCCGCGCAATCATGGGTTGGGTTAGGTACAGGACTAGCTTCATTAGCGACACTTGTCTTTGCAATACTGAGACGTTAATTGGTTTACAATAACATAACAATGCAAAAAAAAGCAGATCGCCCAATAAATAATTTTAACGGCGACCAAAACGCTTCGTTAAGGGAGCTAATTCAAAGTATACAAGACTGGACACAGTTCTTTTTCCGGAAATGGCATCTAATACTGCTTTCCGGACTACTGGGAGGTGCCTTGGGATTAGGTTACGCCTTAAGCAAAAAACCGTCATATACCGCCACGACCACCTTCGTACTTGAAGAGGGTGGTAAAAGCGGCGGGCTTCGTGGCTATGCCGGGCTGGCATCCACTTTCGGTATCGACCTTGGGGATGGGGGCGGACTTTTTGAGGGAGAAAATATTCTGGAGTTATATCGGTCTCGTAGTATGATCTCTAAAACGCTTCTTACGAAAGGAGAGTTTGATGGGAAAAAGCAATTGCTAATAGACCGCTACATTCAATTTAAACATCTCAAAAAAGATTGGGATAAAATACCCACTTTAAAAAACATTAAATTTAGGCCCGACAACATCTACGATACACGCCAACAGCAGATTTTACATGATAGTATCATGGGAGGGATTGTCAACACAGTCAGTCAGAGCTACCTTAACGTTTCCAAAAAAGATAAGAAGCTAAACATCCTGTATGTAACGGTCACCAGTCCCGACGAGCTTTTTTCCATGGCCTTTAATCAACATTTGGTTGAAAATGTCAACAACTTTTACCTGGAGACTAAAACAAAGAAATCCCTTGCAAATGTGTCCATCTTACAGGCAAAAACGGATTCAGTAAGAAGTATTATGACGGGAGCTATCAATAAAGCAATCCTGGTTGCAGATGCTACTCCCAATCAAAATCCAACGCGCATGGCACTACGCGTCGCCCCCATTCAAAATGCAAAAGTCAGCGCTGAGATTAACCAACAAGTTCTAGCAACCTTGTTACAAAATTTGGAATTGGCAAAAATCTCTTTATTACGAGAAACGCCTCTAATACAATTAGTTGATGCACCTGTATTGCCTTTAACAAAAGAAAAAACAAGCAAAACCAAAAGTATTATTGTGGGAGGTATGGCTATTGGCATACTGTTTCTCCTTTTTTTGGGAATCCGACGAATCATATCAATAGCCTTAGCCTCTTCCGCACTCGAAACAAACAGCCAGGTAGATGGATCTGATAATAAGTCTTAATTCCAAGTTTACTATTACCATGTGGGACTCGCGAAGGAGAACTTAACACCAACACAATTTTAAAGCCATCTATCAAATACCAAATAATTGGAAATTAAATTAACTAGTTGATATGGACTTCAGAATTCAACTTGTTAAACGTCAGTACTGACATTTAACAAGTTGAAGCAATTTCAAACATCTAGTTATTCAACTTCAAGAAGCTTTAACAGGGAAATGAAAAAATTAAATATTTCAGCTATAGTAGTCGGGTATAATGAGTCAGCCATACTTAAATCCTGTCTTCAGTCCATTAGTTTTTGCAATGAAATATTATACTTTGACTTGGGATCTGTTGACGATTCTGTTCAGATAGCTAAAGAACTTGGTGCGTTAGTCCATCATCATGAAAAAGTACCGGGCTGCGAATGGATTCATGCTAAGTTTGCTAATTCGACAACATACGAATGGGTACTAATAATAGATCCCGACGAAGTGGTAGATAAAGATCTCGAATTGGAAATGTATCGACAATTTGAGAATGGCATCGGTGATAATATTGGTGCTATTAAAGTGCCTTGCCTATTTTACTACAAGGATAAACGGTTGAGGGGTACACCTTGGGGAGGCTTGAATAAAAGGATTTTTCTAATTCATAACAAGAGATTTCTTTTCACCCCAGTGGTACATGTAGGGCGTAAACTTTTGCCAGGGTTTATATATCTGGATATTAATATAGAAACACAATGTTCGCATCACTATTGGATGACGGATTTCAACATGTTGTTAGAAAAACATAAAAGATACTTAAAAAATGAAGGAGAGTCAAGGTTTAAAGAAGGGTTCAGAACGTCCGTACTGAAAATAGTCACTTCGCCTGCGAGGCAGTTCTATTATAGCTTCGTCACAAAAAAGGGATATTTAGATAGCTTTTTGGGTGTTGGGCTTAGTATTTTTTGGGCGTGGTATCAGACAGCTGCTTCCCTTGAGCTTTTCAGGGTACAGAGAAAAACTAAATCTAACAAAGTAATTTGAAGAAAGGAATCTTATCTGTCGCTCAAAAACTGAATATAGACAAATCCATTTTTTGGTCTATAGTAAATAAGGGATTTGGGGTCTTCAGAGCTCCAATTACTATTTTTTTTATTGTTAAGTATCTTTCTACCGCGGAGCAAGGTACTTGGTACACCTTTACAAGTTTACAGGCCTTAACGATGTTGGCTGACCTGGGGTTTGCCTCTATAACAACACAATTCATAAGCCACGAATATGCACATTTAAGATTTGAAGGAGAGAGAATAGCCGGAGAGGACAGTCGACTGGACAGGTTTATCGCCTTTATTTACTTTTCCGTTAAGTTTTATCTCATGGTCTCACTTGCCGCCATAGTCATCTTGTTAGGCGCCGGCATCTGGTATTTCGCAAAAGTTGACACCCATTTACTGTATGTCTGGATTGCCTATTCCTTTATCGGCGGAATAGGTCTGCTAACGGCAATGTTTCAGGCAATATATCAGGGACTAAACAAGGTAAAAGAGATACAAATCAATATTCTTTTTAATAGCTTTTTTGTTACGTTTATTACCTGCTTAACTCTATTCCTCGGGTTTAAAATATGGGCATTGGTATTAGGCTCCTTTCTTGGAACACTTCTTGCCTTAATAGGGCTTTTTGGAATGGGCAAGACATTTTGGAGCCAAGTGTATTCATACAAAATAAAAAAAGAATATAATTTCTTAAAAGAGACATTTGGTTTACAGATCCGTTATGCTGTTTCTTTTGTCGCCACCTATTTAATAGGATTTTTGTACGTACCGGCTATATATAAATATGTAAGTGCGACGGCCGCTGGACAAGTTGGCCTGCTTATTTCGGTGATGACTGCCCTATCGTCAGTTGCCTATAGCTGGACTCAGACCAAAGTGCCTACCTTTAACATTCTGGTTGCCCAAAAAAAAATCAATGAGTTGGATCGGTCTATAAAAAAGGCGACATTACAATCCGCTTTAGTCTTTAGTTCCTTATCAATTGTTTTGTTGGTTGCTATTAGCGTCATGCCATTTACTTTTCTGTCTCAATATGCCGCACGTTTACCCGATACCAATATAATTATACTTTACATTTTTTCTCAGTTTTTTCTTATCCTTTTTAACAGTTTAACGCTTTACTTGAGAGCTTTTAAAAAGGAACCACTAATGGGAGTTCAGGTTTTAAGTTCGATACTTTTGTTACTATCCGTTGGCTTTATTTTAAAAGGAGGTTTGGGTTTACATACTTTTATGTTTTCTGTAAATCTCTACACATGGGTCATAGTTATGCCACTGGCTTATTTTGTATTTCAGAAAAATAGAAAATTACTTATACAGAACCCCATTTAATAGACCATGTCAAGACTTTTAAAGTATTTCGACATAATACGTTATAAGCTATATAGATTACAGGCCGTAATCTATATAGCTTATATAAAAATGAAATTCCCAAAGTTAAAGTTGCTCGGCAAAATAAATTTGCATGGACTTCCAAATTTTCAAATATACGGCACCACGACATTTGGTTCTGAGATAACTCTAACCAGTTCATCATATATTAACCCAGCTGGCCTTACAAAGCCTTGTGGAATATATGTCAAAGAGAACGCAAATCTTAGTATTGGGAAAGGAAGCGGATTAAGTGGTGTTACAATTGTTAGCTGGAATAAGATCACTATTGGAGAAAATTGCGGAATTGGTGCCAATGTGTCAATTTGGGATACCGATTTTCATGGCATCTACTTTGAAAATCGAACTGTTAAGGACAAAATCAAAACTGCCCCTATTCATATTGGTAATGATGTGTGGATCGGTGCAAATTGTATGATTTTAAAAGGCGTAACAATAGGGGACAGAAGTGTAATTGGGGCTGGATCGCTGGTTAATAAAAATATCCCTCCCGACGAGGTCTGGGGTGGGAACCCAGCAAAATTTATTCGCAGAATCTCTATTTAGATGAATCCAAATATCGAAGATCTACCTGAGTTTCCATTTTTCACCATTATAACTGCTGTTTACAATGGAGAAAAGACATTACAGAGAACAATAGACAGTGTTCTTTCTCAGTCCTACAAAAATTTCGAGTATATCATAGTAGATGGCGGTTCGACAGACAACACATTGAGTATTATAAAAAAGAATGAACATCCCTCATTGACATGGATAAGTGAACCTGACAACGGAGTTTACGATGCTTTTAATAAGGGTATAAAACTGGCAAACGGTAAGCTTGTTGGAATTATCAATAGTGATGACTGGTATGAACCCGAGGCGCTACTCCAAATAAGAAATGCCTATGACATTGAGAAGAATGCGCACATCTATTACGGTTTAGCTCGCTTTTTGAATAGCAACAATGAGATACTTGCAGTACAGGGTTATACAGAGCTATCCTTAAATTACGGCATGATCTCTCATCCAACATGCTTCGTAAAGAGAGAAACCTATGACAATGTTGCAACATTTGATACAAAGTATCAAATCGCAGCAGACTATAATCTCATGTTAACATTAAAGAGAGCGGGTTGTAAATTTCATTTTATTGAAGTCATATTAGCTAATTTCAGCGAAGGGGGTATATCAACCACAAATCGCCTTGACAGTAGAAAAGAAACTCTCCAAATCAAGTTCAATCACAAGTTGATATCTTATCTTCGATATAAAATTGGACAATTACAGTTGTGGATCATCAGAACACTTGGCTTTAACTAAATTTGTGCATTATGCCTACGATAGCTGAAAAAGTATATCACATGTTAAAAAGGTCGTTCTATTATCTCATAGCGATACGCAATTTCTTGCTTTCAAAGGCCTTGACAAAAACGGAAATAAAAAATATCCCGATTATTATAAATAACAGGAATAGACTAACATTTTTAAAAGCTCTTATTGGTTTTCTAGAAGCTGCAGATTATAAAAATATAATAATAATCGACAACGATTCAAGCTATGAACCGCTGCTGCAATTTTACTCATCCTGTCCCTATCGCATCATTCGCTTAGACCAAAATATGGGGTACAATGCACTAGAAAAAATTGCTCTTTATGATGAAGTGAAGAGCAGCTACTACGTGTACACTGATTCTGATGTTGTCCCTGATACGGGTTGTCCGCTCGATTTTCTAGAATATTTCTATACCATCCTACAAAAACATCCTCTGGTTCAAAAGGTAGGATTTTCGCTTAGAATCGATAACCTTCCAGATCATTACAGGGATAAGGATAAAGTGATAAAGTGGGAATCTCAGTTCTACCTAACTGAGATTAGTAAAGACATATATAGCGCAAGTATTGACACTACCTTTGCTTTACATCGTCCACTTTCCTACATCAGCAAAAAAGGGATATTTAGTATGATCAGAACCGCTGCCCCCTATACCGCATGGCATATGCCATGGTACAACGACTCCAACAATCTTAGCGACGAAGAGAAGTATTATATTAACTCCGTGGAAATTGGAACTCACTGGAGTAAAGGGCTGCCCACAAGTTCGGGTACACGGCTACAAAGAATGATATCAAAAATTAATTCAATCAGGAAAGCCTAACCTTGTCATGGTTATAATTTTAACGATATCATTTTGCATTTTCGCCTTTCTCAGTATGTCATCATACTTTGATTACAGCGCCGATCAGCTTAACAAGATTGTAATTTTGCTTACGACAGTAGTTTTAGTGTCACTTGCTGGATTTAGACAGCCAGGTGTTGACAGAGATTCACTTCAATATGTTCATTTAATACTCAATGAACAACGACCACTGATGGAACCTACATTTAAATTTCTGTCACAAATTCTAAAATCAACCTTTAGTAATCCAATCCTACCCTTTTTTCTGATTTATGCAGTACTAGGAATCACACTGAAAATGTATGCGATACAAAAACTATCCGATTTTTGGATGTTGTCTGTTGTAATATATATATCATATTCCTTCACATTACATGACCTAACCCAAATAAGAACAGGCGTCGCCGTTGGTTTCGTATTACTATCCCTACCTTCTATCTATGAGAGAAATTTTATCATTTTTCTAGCCTTTATTGCATTAGCGAGCTTGTTTCACTACTCCGCTGTAATAATGTTAATATTATGGCTTTTCAAACCATTAACAATTAACAGATGGATCTATTTTGCTCTTCTCGTTGCAAGCTATGTTCTAATTCGATATTTTGAAACTGCTATGATATATGTTTTTTCATTTCTTCCAGAAGTATTTCAAGCAAGAGCGCTCAACTATGACGGTGACTTTGATGGTGAACTGAACATCTTTAACACATGGCAACTTATGCGCTGCGTCATCAGCATAGTATTTCTTATTTACGCCAATAAGTTACTTGTTTACAACAAATACGCTCTACTTCTAATAAAATTTTATATAGTTGGTACAGCATCATATGTGCTATTAGCAAGTAACCCAACATTCTCAGGTCGGTTCAGCGACATCTTTTTTGTTTTTGATATCCTATCTCTCCCATTAATTGTATATATATTTAGATATCAACCAATCGGAAAGCTGGTCGTCATTATCATCGGCTGCACTTATGTATTTATGAATTTATATTACAATAAAATTATCAATTAATGGATGTCTCTATAATTATTGTAAACTATAATACCGCCGAGTTGCTGATAAATTGTATTGATTCAATTCAAACGAAGACATCTGGACTGTATTACGAAATAATCGTTGTGGACAATAAATCAAGCGACAATTCGGTGATACTTTTAAAAGAAAAATTCAATAATGTAATAGTCATTGAAAGCGATATAAATCTGGGATTTGGAAAAGGAAATAACTTAGGAGCACAATACGCTAAGGGGAAATACCTTTTCTTCTTAAATTCAGATACAATACTCATCAACAATGCAATTAAAATACTGTTTGACTTCATTCAACTAAAAGGCAATGAAAATGTTGCATGTGTCGGTGGTAACTTATATCACCCTGATGGAAGACCCAATTATTCCTACGCATCAACTTTCCCTACCTTGTCACGAATGATTTTATACCGTTCTGGTCTACGAAAATTAATAAGAAATGATAATTTTAATACCACAGGAAAACCTAAAACAGTTGCGATCATAATTGGAGCTGACATGCTCATACCCAAAGAAAAATTTAATCAGATAAACGGATTTGACCCGAACTACTTTATGTATGTCGAGGAAAGCGATTTACAATATAGGTTCAGGCTAAATGGATGGCAGTCTCAATCATTACCCACAGCGAAAATTATTCATTTGCAAGGAGCGTCCTCTTCCAATGCATTTAAGTTAAGGTCAGAAATAAAAAGCTATTTCCTTTATTACAACAAATTTTATAACCGAAGAACAGTATTTTTATATAAACACATAGAGTTGACTTTCGCTATTCTTAAGTATATTCTCTTTTTTATAATGGGAAAACAAAGCAGCAAAGAAATGTATGCAGAAGCAATAAAGTTAATACGTGGATCTAGCTGAGGCATATGAAATTCTTAAAAATCCAAATACTCATCATATTTAATGTAACTGTTCAACGATAAGTTCAATGAATTGAATTCATAAAGAAATAACAATACTTAGCGCAATCGATAAGCTATTATTAAAAGGTTTACCCAATTTAAATCACTTTGAATATTGTAAATATTACATAAAAACAAAACCGTAGAACGACAATAAAGACAAGTTTTCGCCCAGGACATTTGATCCATGAACTACCAATAAAAACGACGAACAAGGCGCCATGTCGGGTTAATATGTTCACCAGGATCATTACGTGGCAAGAAAAACATTTCCTGCTAAGGCTCCAAAGCCAGTAGATATTGGCTCCCGCGCAGACGGTTTTGTTGCTCATGTAGCCTCTATTCGAAATATTGGGCTCGTAGATGTCCGACCCATTAAAAGCAGGATGACGAATAGAGCATTCAGGCAGTTGGATTTAATGCAATTACCTGCTAACTTACTAGACGATTGTGATTCTATTTCCTCCCATCACGCCACGGACCGTTTCGGGCTGGGGAGGTATGGCGAGCCAATTACATGTAATGGTCATTTAAGGGCAATCGAGAATATGGGAAAAATCCTATGCACCGGTGGCGCTTTCTGCCTCTCAGTACCCATGGGCTCTTAAAGGATTGGTACATTGCAAACACAGTATCTGCTGTCAGGTACCTAGGCGAAATCCAAGGCCCCAATTTTCGGAAGAAAGACTTTCCGACTGTTGATGAATCGAGTACTTTGTTTGAAAATGTGGAAATGAGCAAGGAATTGGTAAACTCGTATTTTGGTTGCGACTATGGTTGCGGCATTTTTATATTAAAAAACACGATGGAGAGTCACATCGTGTTGATATCTAAAAACTAAGGACCTAATGCTCATATTTAATATAAACGGTGGTCTCGGAAATCAGATGTTCCAATATGCATTCTGCTTGTACCTATCACTTAAGTATAAGAAGCAAATGTTTTTTGATCTAGAAGCACTTTATACGGATTCGCTCAGGAACCTTGAAATAGACAATTTCCAGATCGAAATACCAGTCGCTTCACCTTCTCAAATGAGACGATTCAAGAAAAGTAGATACGCCAGGGTCAACTATTACCTAAACCAGCTCTTTCTGAATGGCAAAAACTACTTTTATGAACCAAAAGTAACCAATACCATAATAGCCGAAGGGGAATCTTATTACTGGGGCTATTGGCAAAAACCACAAGCAGTACTGGAAATTGACAAAGAACTTAGGGAATCCTTCATTTTGAAAAATGCTCTAAGTGCGGAAGCACAGACCTTTAAGGAAAAAATTCTAAATATATCTGGTGAGTCCGTGTCGATCCACATACGGAAAGCTGACTATTTACTTCAAAAAAATAGCTACTTTTCCTCCTGTGAGCCACAATATTATTACGACGCTATCGACAACATTTGCCAGTCAAGAACCAACAAACTTCATTTTTTCATTTTTTCAGATGACTTTGCATGGGTGCAAGACAACATACACTTTCCTGAAATTGACTACACATTCGTAAATTCGAAAGTACAAAGGAGACCCTCAGAAGACTTATACCTCATGTCTATCTGCAACCATAATATCATTGCTAATAGTACTTTCAGCTGGTGGGCAGCTTATTTAAACAACTACCAGCACAAAATTGTAATTTCACCAAAATACTGGTTTAAAGATCATAAACGACAAAATATAAATCTGAAAACTTGGATAGAGCTCAAAAATGAATAACACTCAACCATTAGTGACTGTCGGAATAACAACTTACAACAATGAAAGTACCATTGAAACTTGTATTGAATCCATTTTAGATCAAACATTTCAAGATTTTGAAGTGCTTATTATCAATGATGGATCGAATGATGACACATCGGATATATTAAATACTTACGCAACGCATCCTAAAATCAATATTATAAATGATTCAGAGAATTTAGGTTCTCCGACCAGGCACAATGAGCTCGCTGAACTGGCCAACGGAAAATATTTGGCCAAAGTTGATGCGGATGACTATATGGCCAAAACAAGACTTGAAGTTCAGCTAGGTTATTTTGCTAAATCTAAGCTTCTTAAAATTATCAGCAGTTGGGCCTATTCTATCAACGAGGCGGGAAAAGTTATAGGTACTAAGAATTACAAATCCAATATATCCCCATTCAATCTTCTTTTCAAAAATCCTATTATTCATAGCACCGTAATGGCTGAGACGAAATGGTTTTTGGAAAATAAGTATGATCCCACTCTACTTAGATGTCAAGATGTGGACTTATGGGTGAGAAGTATAAAGTCTGAAAACTATCTCTTGATAGAAGATTATCTGGTTTACTATAGAGAATCAATTGATAAAGCTAAGTTAAGAAAAAGCAGAGAATACACCTTTAAAGTGATAAATAAAAACAAATCACGTTTGAATTTTTTAGAATACAGCTTTCTTAATTTTCTGTATTTTACCAAGTATATGATGAGTTAAATTTCTACTTATGTAAGGCAACTGATTATAAAATTTGACACTTGAATTGTTAAGTATGTCCCCGGCCTTTATTTAAATATGAAATCAGGAAAATATTAATAAAATTATTAAACAGTTATCAACACACCATAATAAAGTACAAAATGAGTGAATCACTATACACTGATGGGGCCTATCTAAAAAATCATCCTGACTGGCATGCTGAGGATTCTAAGTGGAAAGCAGAGAAAATCACTACGCTGCTAAACAAAAATAAGGTAAAACCAACAACAATCTGTGAAATAGGCTGCGGAGCAGGTGAAATACTTAACCGCCTTTATTCTTCCCTACCTGATAAGTGTAATTTTGTTGGCTATGATATTTCAGCGGATGCTATTGAAATGGCAACTTCGAGAGCAAAAGATCGGATTAACTTCGTACAAGGAGATCTATTAGCGACTCTGCCCCCCCGATCGTTTGATCTATTACTCATGATAGATGTATTCGAACACGTTGATGACTATCTGGGCTTTTTAAAAAAATGCAAGAACCTGGCTGAATACAAAGTATTTCATATACCGTTGGATATGACCGTCCAGAAGATCCTTAGAAAACAAGTGTTGATGGACGCGCGCCACAACGTTGGTCATCTACACTATTTTACCAGAGAAACAGCGTTGGCTACTTTACGTGACGCAGGTTATGAGATCATTGATTCCAATTTCACTCCCTGGGGATTTGAAATGCCACAAAAAAGTCTTTTAAAAAGAATATTTCGGCTGCCCTTTTGGCTGTTTTATCAGTTCAACGCAGATTTGGCAGTGAGAATCATGGGTGGAAGTTCTCTTATAGTACTCGCTAAGTAACCGACAACAAGCTTACATACAGCCATAGTAATGAATGAACATTTCAGCGAACATGCATCGCACCATCCTGTATTTAGCTAAGAAGATACCTAAACTTATAGTATTTTTAACGTAACAGTATTAAACTTTTAACAACCCCTGTATGCTTTTAAAATTTGTTTTCAGAATAGTCTCCAAATTATTCAACAACGCATTAGGCCAAAAAATTCTGGAGACTGCTGCAAAAGGTGTTCTTCGGCTCTTAGGTATTGGGAATGGTGCAGGCGTAAATATGTCGGGAGAATTAAGTGCAGTGAGGGGCGTCTTGAACCAAAATCAGAACGGGCAATATGTTATATTTGACGTAGGTGCAAATAAAGGGCAATTTCGTGAAATGGCAAATTCTTGCCTAAAGGAACAGATTTCAGAGAAAAACTTTTCCATTTACTCCTTTGAACCTTCCAAATTCACATACAGTATACTGGAAAATAATTTCAGGAATTTACAATCTCCCTTCCTGAATAATTTCGGTCTCGGCAGTTCTAATAAAAAATCAGTTCTTTTTTACGACGAAATTGGTTCCGGCCTAGCCTCACAAAGTAAACGGGACCTGGGGTTTTTAAATATTGAACTGGGTATTAAGGAAGAAATCGAAATAAGGACCCTGGATTCCTTTTGTGAGGATCATAACATCTCAACGATCAATCTGCTAAAAATAGACGTTGAGGGATACGAAATGGATGTTTTGGCTGGTGCAGAGAAAATGATAAAGGCAGGTAATATTAAATCTGTGATGTTCGAATTTGGTGGTTGTAATATTGACACCCGAACATATTTAAAAGATTTTTATAACTATTTCGCAAAGAATGGGTATCGGGTTTATCGTATAACTCCTGGCGGTTATCTTTCTCACCTCGAGAAATATAAAGAAACATATGAGCAATTTACTACTACTAATTTCTTAGCAAAAATACAATAGCATTCAATAGGTTGTTCCGTCTATCTTGTAGTCCATTTCAGGTTAGATCGAACCGAAAAACATTGAATTTGTTAGTTTTCGAATCAGTCATCATCCAAAACCAACCCACCTTATTTAAGCAGATAAGAACTCATTAGAGCGCTAGTCTCAGAGCCAAGCATTGCTTATTGTGAAATTTTTTAAACCTTGTTTAAACCTAAGCATGCCTGATACAATCTTTTGATTACACCAGGTTTACAACCAAGTTGCGGTGGATCCAATGTCATATGTAAAGGTTAATGCGCCAGATCAGTGAAAGCTGCTAAAAAAAACAGAACAGGTAATTATTGAAAACTTAATAAATTCATACCTATGGAAAAATAGACAAAAAATTACACCCGCAGTAAAGGCATTTTGCAACACCCCTAATTCTTAATATTAAAAATCATACACTAATGAAAAATGTATTGGTAACAATTGGTATGCCGGTATATAATGGAGAACGTTTTCTGGAAATGGCTATCAATTCTGTTCTTAATCAAACTTACAAAAACTTTGAATTAATCATTGCTGAAGATGGAAGCACCGATCGCACCTATGAAATTTTAAAATCTTTTAATGATGATAGAATAATTATTATTCGCGATGGCCAGAATAAAGGCGTTTCCTACAGGCTTAATCAGATAACCACTATCGCCAAAGGGGAATATTTTGCCCGGATGGACGCAGACGATGTAATGTTCCCGGAACGCATTAAAATACAAATTGATGAGTTTGACAAACAGGACATCGATGTTGTGCATTACGATGCGGTTAGCATTAATAACCATGGGAATGTCATCGGATACAAATTTTCCAAACCAGTAAAATCAAGAAACGACATCCTGGAAGGAGTATTGCCCATTAATCCCACAGTAATGGCAAAAACAAGCATTTTGAAGAATAATCCATATAAAGAACATTACAATCAAATGGAGGACTTCGAGCTCTGGTATCGAATCATAGACAAATATGTTTTCAAAAATGTAAATATACCTGTTTTGTTTTATCGGGAAGATAGCACCCCCAACTCCATAAAACACAAAAAAATAATACGAAATTATAAGTTTGTTGCCAATGAATTTAATTTTTCCTTCATGTTGAAACATTATATTATTTCGTCAGTATGGATTAAATATCTAACCTACTCGGTTTTAGAAGCGGCAGATATGGGAAAAATATTGCTAAAGAGACGATTCAGTCGACTGTCGCATAGCGACACCGAAAAGTACAATGAGATTTTAAAGTTAGTCACTAACAGATGAAAATCTTTCACGTTATTACATTGGCCGACTTAGGAGGGGCTCAATCGGTTGTTATCAACCTTGCTCAAGAGTCGATTAAGGATGGGCATCAAGTATTTGTCGTTTCCGAACAAGATGGCCCGATGTGGGATGTGTTGGATGAGCGTATTGTAAAAATCCGGATTCCCGAACTACAACGAGCCATTAGTCCCAAAAAAGAAATTATAGTCCTGCAAAAACTTAAACAGCTTTATCGCCAATTTAAGCCTGATCTGGTACATTTACATTCGTCTAAAATTGGAATTTTAGGCCGCTTGGCTTTCCCATCTAAAAAAGTGCTCTATACGGTTCACGGATTCGACTCTATTCGGCTAGCGTATAAAATATTTCTGCCCTTGGAGAAACTACTAAAAAACTGGGTAAAGTTTATAGTAGCGGTGAGTCATTATGATCTCAGGAACTTAAATGCCGAAGGTATTGACGGCAACACGGTAGTCATACACAATGGGATAGCAGACTGGCCTAACTTACAACGGGTTGGCGATCCAGATCCAACCTACTTAAGCCTAAAAAAAATAAAGGAATCCTGTTTTGTATTACTGAGTATAGCTCGTCTGAGTAAACCAAAGAGATTTGACTTATTTTGCGAACTGGCTGAGTCCTGCAAACACAAAAGGAATATTAAATTTGTGTGGATTGGTAACAGCTATACGCCATCCGATTTACCACCGAACGTTATTTGTTTTGGAGAACTTAAAAATGCACATACTTACCTTCCTTTGTGTGATGTTTTTCTTTTAGTTTCGGACTACGAAGGCATGCCAATGTCTATTTTAGAGTCATTAGCCTACGGCAAGCCTGTGGTGGCATCCAATGTTGGAGGAATTGGAGAAGCGTTAGATGGAAGCAATGGATTTGCAATAGAAAATACGGTAAGTGCCTTTAAGGAGAAAGTACTAGCCTTTGAGGACGGAACTTTGCCTTACCAGACATTCTCGAAGGCTGCCAGAAAGTCCTTCGAAGAACAATTTACCTCTGACGTAATGTATCAGCAGTACAAAGCGCTATACAAAACCTTTTCCTCGGAGTATTAACAGAAAATAGAGCGATCGGGAAAATTAGTTTATCAACGTACGAAGAGGCGTTACGGGATTCTTACCAGAAAATTAGTAATACTTGAATGGATGAAAAAACAAATATTCGTACAAGGCTCAGATTATATTTTTGATTTTCAGCCCTTGTATTCTGACACTGGCATGTCCGTTAAAGACACGTTTTTTGTATGTAGCTAGTCTCATATTTGTATTTCAGACCGAATTTCGTTTTCTGATCATTTGCCTTTACAACTATCTCTAAGTTAGGTAACTGATACCACAATAGACCAGATCAACGAATGCAGTTCAAAGCTTCGTTGATCAACGGGTTGATATAAAAAATAGAAAATACAAGTTACCAGATTCTTAGTGCTGCCGCTATGCGGTATAAACCGGATTAGAAATATTTTACAAATTAAGATTTAAGACATATCTTGCGATTCAAATACACCGCTATTCAACTTCAATAGTACGATATGAAAAAAATTTATCGAGCTGAAAGGGTCTATGTGCATCATCTGCACAGCAAAACGGCTTTGTCCAATGAGGTATTGATCATTACCAGTTATGACTACTTTCTGCAAAAATATGATATCGGGCTTCTAAAAAAACGCTATGCGCAGATCATTTTAATACCCCATTCTACAGAAGACGACTATTTGCTGAGTGCCAAGGTAAGCCCATTGCTTGACAAATTTGAAAATATCCAACTCGTTACCAATCCGCAGTACGACGACCGTAATCAGATCATTTACGAACTGATCGTTCGGAAAAACAAATCCATCCGGATCAACACTGTTTATGATTTCTGTGAAAATATCCTCCGCAAGGTTTACATTCCAGAGGATGTAAGCGAAACCAATCCTAATATTGACTCAAGTCTTAACTTTGGCCGTCGCATCAGATACCCGAAAAAGTTAATTGATATCACCATATCCACTTCCCTGTTTTTCATGAGCTTGCCGTTATGGCTGTTGAGTTACATCATGATTCGTTTCCAATCAGTTGGTGATGTATTTTTCTATCAGGAGCGCGTAGGGATGAAAAACAAAAACTTCATGTGTGTCAAATTCAGGTCGATGCGGACAGACGCTGAAAAAAATGGCGCTAGTTTTTCCAAAAAGAATGATTCCAGGATATTTCCTTTTGGAGGATTTATGAGGATGTCACGTATCGATGAACTTCCCCAGTTGATCAACATATTCAAAAGAGATATTTCCCTGATAGGCCCCAGGCCCGAGCGACCGGTTTTTACAGAAACCTTTGACGAAACTATCGCGTACTACAATGTACGACATAACATTAAACCAGGTATTACAGGTTACGCTCAAGTAATGTACACCTATGGTGCTGGCGTGCACGATGCCAGGCACAAACTCATGTATGATCTGTACTATATCAAAAAGTGGAGCATAAGACTTGAGATGGAGATCATCTTTAAGACTGTCCTGGTTATATTTGGTAGAAAGGGGCGTTAATCCTTTTCTGTTAGTTTTCAATTACAATTTATCATGAGGGGTATCAGAGTTATTATTATTTTATTCTGCCTACCTGTACTCCATAACGCCTTCGCACAAGATTCCACGCTGATCTATACTTATGATCTTCGTGGAGCGTTATCCTCCACAGCGGTGCCGTTGTGGTTACGAGCCAATCAAAACGGGGCTGTACCCAACAACGGGCCGTTCCTGTTTGGCCAGGCAGGGCTGTATCAGACCTATCACAAACACAATCCCCGTACTTTTCAATGGTCTGCCGGTATGCAGGTGGTGGCCCTTGCGGGTAAATCGAGCGATCTCTTTTTCAGCGATCTGTATGTAGCCGGCAAGGCAGGTCCTTTTGAAATTGCCATTGGGCAACGAAAAGAATTCACCAGCTTGTCCGACAGCTTGCTGACATCAGGATCCGTGGCAATGTCACAGAACTTCAGACCCTATCCGAAAATCCAACTATCTACACCCTGGTTTACCAATCTGATTCCAGGACGGGATTTCATTGCTTTCAAGTTCTCTTATTCCGACGGCCTGCTTGGACGCGCCGCTATACAATATGGAGCAGTGAATGAGGTACCCGAAACTTTTCTGCATCAAAAAACCCTGTACTTGCGACTGGGAGGATCAGCGCAAAAGCTAAATTTATACGCTGGCTTTAACCACCAGGCCATGTGGGGTGGCGAGGCTAAAATATGGGGTGGTGGCCTAAAAACGTGGGAGGCCTACAAGTATGTGGTAATAGGAAAACCATGGTTTGGTAGCCGGGTAGGCAACCATTTTGGCACAATAGATTTGGCAGGAGAATGGAAAGGCAGCAACTGGCAGCTGTTTGCTTACAGACAAAACATTTATGAAGATGGTTCGCTGGCCGAACTTTCCAACATTGTGGATGGCCTTAACGGATTTCGAATAAAACGCGCAAAAAAAGTGAGCTCAGCCACGCTCTTCACTGTGAATACAATATTGGTTGAATATCTGTATACAAAAAGTCAGGGAGGCCCTATATTCGATTTCAATGCGGGTATCTTTGGAGCCGATAACTATTTCAACCATTATGTATATCGAGATGGCTGGTCGTACAGAGGGCACTCCCTGGGAACACCGCTGATTGGCCCCAAAGGGTCTAACAGAGCAGAACTTCCTTCCCTGGAATCATCATTCACCAACAACAATCGAATTTCAGCTGTTCACTTAGGCATAGAGGCGGCATGGAAAGAAATGGCATTTACGGCCAAGGGTACTTTTTCAAACAATTTTGGGATTTACCGGACGCCATTTTCCCCACCCGTAAAACAGGTAAGCCTATTCATTCACGCAGAAAGGCAAGTAACTCTGATGAAGGGTAGCACAGTTACCCTGAGTATCGCTACAGATATAGGAAGGTTGTACCCTAACAGTACCGCCCTGATGTTTGGCTGGAAAAAAACCGGCTATCTGAAATAATTCTAGAATATTGTATATCTATGGGTACAAAAAAAGAGTACACGACACTTCATAACACGATTTTTTGAGGTTATTTGCTTGATAACACAATTACGGGATTAAATTTGTACAATATGGTCAGTTAAATATCAAAATGAATTATTTTGAGACAATTAGGTCTTTCCCTGTTCTTCCTTTTTAGAATTTTTACATGTGAGGCGCAGGATTCAACATTACGTTATGATGTAACATTAGCTGTTTCCGGCTCCACGGGTAAAACACCTTTTTGGGGCTATGCCAACCAACACGGAACTGTTCCGGACAATGGAAATTTTGTTTTAGGTCAATGGCAAATTTCTAAATCCTACAATATCCATGACCCAAGACTGTTGCAATGGCGCGCAGGAGCGGAGCTCATCACGTCGTACGGCAATAAAGAGAACGTCTTTTTTACGGATTTGTACGCCGCAGTCAAACTGGGCCCGGTGGAGCTGATGGCCGGGCAGAACAAAAATCTTTCAGGCCTGACTGATACGACATTATCCTCCGGATCTTTGTCCATTTCAGGAAACGCACGACCCATCCCACGCGTTCAGCTCGCTCTTCCCGAATTTTATCCACTAAATTTTACCGGCGGGTACGTTTCTATCAAGGCATCGTATTCAGATGGCGTGTTGCGCAAAACGGATTTGCTTCTTGGCGACGTTCGTTATAGGCCTCTGACCTACCTTCATCAAAAGAGTTTGTACTTTCGACTTGGCCGTCCGGACCAGCGGTTCGCCTTTTATACAGGATTGAACCACCAGGTGATATGGGGAGGAGAAGACCATATTTGGCCCACTTATGAACTAAAGAAATCCGATGCTTACTGGCATGCGATAACAGGCATTGGAATAGATAACAAGAAAATAGGCCTTCATCTTGGAACCCTTGACCTAGGAGCCGAGTGGAAAGGCTTAAACTGGTCGTATTTGCTATATCGTCAGAATATTTATGAAACTGGATCTTTATACGGCATCAGCAATTTCAGGGATGGACTGTCCGGAATAAGAATGACCCGCAGTAGTGCTCTTCCCAATGGTTCCACTTACCTGGCCATTCACTCACTAGTTGTCGAGGTCATTGGTACTAAAAACCAGCTGAATCGTTCTCCCGCGTACGGGCTTTCCATCTATGAAAATGCCAACTATTACAACAGCTTCCTCTACAGGGGTGGATGGTCGAATCGGGGATTGGGCATGGGTAGTCCTCTTGCTGCTCCTCAGGGTTTAATCAACAAAGAGCTACCCGGCAATACATCGCAGTTTACCAGTAACAATCGATTTTGGGCTTTTCACGCTGCCGTATCAGCAACATGGCTTGGCGCAAAATTCACTTTAAAAAGTACTTATTCACTTAATTATGGTGCGTTACTTACACCTTTCGACCGTACCCAACAGCAGGTGTCCGTTTACCTTTCTGCAGCCAGAAAAATGCCATTCTTCCGTGGCGTGGATTTAACTGCAGCTGTTTCAACAGATTATGGGAACCTCTACCCCCATACAACTGCATTATTGGCTGGTATTCGAAAAACCGGTTTTCTAAAATAAAAACAGAGCCCCTTTGTGTTCCTTATGGAATATGAATACCAGAAAGATATTTATACTTTTGTCCACGCTATCACACCACACACCATAGAAATTTACCTGATGAGGACACTCCCTTTATTTTTAGTTTTAATTATTGCTCTAAGTGTAAAGCCCTATGTATCTTATTCTCAGAACGAGTCCAAGGATTCCATAGCGAACTATGCTGAGCTGGCATGGTTTGGCGGTTCTACGGAACGGACGGCATTCTGGCTTCAATCCAACCAGTTTGGATTGGTACCTAAGACCAGCCCAACCGGCACGGTTCGTATAGGTATTGAACAGTATTTTAACCTGACAGCCAAGGAAAGCACACCGTGGAAAGTAGGTTTTGGAGCTGAGGCCGTTGGAAATTTCTCTGAGAATAGAAAGTTTCTGTTTCCACAGCTACATGCTACGCTGAGGTATAAAAACTGGGAGTTATTTGTAGGAAGAAAAAAACAATGGGTCGGCTTGGCAGACTCCACCCTGGGAACCGGTTCTTATCCATGGTCAACCAATGCGATGCCAATCCCTAGAATCCAGATAGGCACCAGAAATTTTGTATCAGTTCCCTTTACAAAAGGATGGGTATCGTTCAACGCCTTCTATTCTGATGGAATTATGGATAGAAACAGACCCATAACAAGTGAACTAAAACTTCATCAAAAGGGATTTTACCTGCGTATCGGTCGTCAGGCCTCCATTCTAAAACTTTACGGCGGATTTAATCATCAAGTGCAATGGGGCGGAAAATCCCCCTATTTCACTGGCCCGGATGGAAATCTACCAGACGGATTTAAGAGCTACCTCAACGTTGTGACCGGTAAGCAGGGTATAAAAGTAGAAGGTTTCGACTTTTTTGATTCCTCAAACAGGATCGGGAACCATCTGGGCAGTATCGATTTGGCTGCGGAAATTGAAACTTTCGGTTCAAGTATCTTTATTTACAGGCAGACTCTTTTCGAAGACGGCTCTTTGTTTTACCTGAAAGGATTGAAGGATGGGTTGAACGGGATAAGCGTACGTGGTAAAAATTCATACATGTCCGATTTCGAAATCACCGAAGGTGTCTTTGAGTTTCTTTACACAAAAGATCAAGGAGGAGATGATTTTGTACTAACTGATGGGAAAAAAAGAGGTCGAGACAATTATTTTAATAATCAGCAAATCAGGGATGGTTGGAGCTACTTTGACAGAACAATAGGTTCACCCTTTATTCCTCCAACATCGGATACAAAATGGAACTGGCCTGTCAACGGCGACAATTTTACCAGCAATAACAGAATCATGGTCTTTCATATTGGCCTGAAAGGAACATTTTTGCAAAATTTTATATGGTCGACTAAATTATCCTTCTCTAACAACGGCGGGTCTTATGCTGTACCATTCGACTCTAATCCAACTCAATTCTCCGGTCTAGTAGACATTCAAAGCCGAATCAACTTTCTCGGAGGGGCTATTGTAAAAGCCTCCTTTGCTGCTGACGCCGGAGATCTTTACCCAAGGAATTTTGGTTTTTCTCTTGGATTAAAAAAGGATGGCATTTTGTTCATAAGATAATCAACGCTTAATAAATCGAATCGGAAAGAGCATTCCTTACTTGTTTCGCCAACCCAGCCAGCTCCTCCTGTGTCATCTTCATCTTCTTACTAAAATCAGCGTCTGACATGCTGTTCAACGGAATGAGATGCACATGGGCATGTGGCACTTCCAGGCCGATTACACTCACGCCAATCCGCAGACAAGGCACCGCTGCTTTCAAAGCGGGTGCTATCTTTTTAGCAAATAGAAAAAGCCTGGAGTAGAGATCATCATCCAAATCGAACAAATAATCGATCTGCTTTTTCGGTATCACCAGCGTGTGCCCCTTCGCAATCGGAAATGCATCCAGAAAAGCCAGAAAATCTTCATCCTCTGCAATTTTATGACAGGGAATTTCGCCGCGTACTATTTTCGAAAATATGGAATCCATGGGATTTTTGATTGAATAAGTAATTCTAAGCTCAAAAGTACTTAATATTGTGATCCAACTTTTAACAAAAGAAATATGAAGATTACACAATGGCAGGGATTTGGCAAAGCGGCCCTGATAGCTCTGTTTTCGTTGTCTTTGGCTAGCAATGACGCCAGTGCACAAGGTAAAGGAAAATGGGAAAAACTATTTAATGGCAAGGATTTCAGTGGCTGGCACAGCTGGCAGTCGGATAAGGTTCTGCCTCAGTGGAAAATCGAAGAGGGTGCCCTTGTACTTGCCGAAAAAGGTGGAAAAGATCTGGTGACTGATAAAGAATATGGAGATTTTGAACTTGAACTGGAATGGAAAATCAGTGAAGGGGGTAATAGTGGCATCATTTACCATGTAATAGAAGATAAAAAATATTGCTGCCCGTACTCGACTGGCCCGGAAATTCAGGTTCTGGATGATGTAAATCACCGGGATGCAAAGGCAGGTAAAAACGGGAACCACAAAGCGGGTTCTCTGTATGATCTGCTACCTGCCAATGACTTTACAGCAGTAAAACCAGCCGGATCGTGGAACAAGGCGAAAATCGTCATTAAGGGAGGCAGAGGCCAAAGCTGGCTGAACGGGAAAAAAATAGTGGATTTTCCTACGCAGGGACCGGAATGGGATAAGTTGGTTGCCGACAGCAAGTTCAAAACCTGGGAGGGATTTGGCAGCTTTCAAAAAGGCAAAATTGCTTTGCAGGATCACGGAAATAAAGTGTCCTACCGCAACATCAGAATTCGCGAGCTCTGATTATTGATTAAAATACTTTTCTAAGCTTGCCGAACCACATAGTTACATTGCGTTATCGCTTGTGTGCCTATGTGGTTTATTTTTTATTAAACACATAGGCACAAAGAAAACATAGAGGCGCTATACTCCTATGTGCCCTATCTGCCTATGTGTTTCAAGAATATTGTCTGACACATATGTTTGAAATACATAGTTATTTTTACTGCTCAAATAAAAATCAACATATAAGGCTCACAGGTTACGTAGCTAAGCGGGATCGTCTGTGTTCACCGCGATTTGAGGTTCACTTATTCCAGGACCTTTAAGCTACCGTTCCAGTATTGCCGGCTATAGACCCTCACAAATGGCCAGTTCATGAGTTTTAGGCGCAGAGGCAAGTAGGCATGCGGCTCTTTTGACGATTGGCTTCGATGGTATATATCATCATCCGTGAGAAGTAATCCCCTATATTCCCCATCCTGTTTTTCTGTGAGGTCACCGAAAGGCAGTTCCTTGTGATACGTGGGATTCACCCTCATTATACGGTCTTTCAATAGCCAATCACTGCGAAACGAAGACGCTTCTATCGGCTTGGGCCGGTAATGACCACCAGAGACTTCAAGGGCATATTGCATGTATGCTTTCAGGAGTTTGGGGCCTTCATGGGCGGCTTGATCCGTCGCGAGTTGGGATGGGTGTAAGCTTGTTACCAGGTATATTTTTT